>DATBNI010000130.1:0-10090 GCA_036554425.1 Psychromonas sp. | reverse complement strand
TTACATGGCTGAATTTAATCACTATTTCACCCGGTTCGCAGTTTTCTGATGCGGTCGCATTAAAGCTTGCAAGTACGGCAACGGTGCTCAGAGAAAGGGTCATTAATTTTTTTAACATGTTGTACTCCTGTACGGCAATTTTAGTTGTTTTATCTGTCTTATGCATATTGATGGCACAAGGCGCTGGTTGAACTACATATTACCTCTTACATATAGCAACTAACGTGCCAATGTTAATAAAATGTTACAAAGGCCGCGCAATTAAACAACTCGCTTACATATTGTTAACCTGACGCCTGTTTGGATAAAGCCAAAGTGGGTGGGAATCCACCCGCTTAAGATCATCTTATGGGTGGACTATGACCAATTTATTTTTAATTCGGGTATTAAATCTGGGGTGAGTGCTTAAAAGGCTTATCTAGTGCCTATGAATGGTTTATTTTAACTAGCTGATTGAACAGATAGTTATGCGGATTATTATAAAAGAGAAGATAGTCGTCGCTTATTATTCTGCTGCTGTGTGTTTTTTTGAGATCAATCAAAAGGAGCTGTTTTAAGGGGGGAGACAAGAGATTAAAGCCAAAGAGATCACTTTGGCTTTAGATAAAAGGACACTTTATTTGTGCAGATGGACATCCATTTGCGGGAACGGAATATTAAGGCCTTCTTTTGAAAATGTTTTATAAACATTTTCATTCATGGCCCAGAACACGGGAAAATAATCTGGTGCGTTAACCCAGGCACGTACTGCAAAATTTACCGAACTGTCTGCTAATGCAGAAACCACAATCACCACTTCAGGATCTTTGAATATACGCTGATCGTTATCGCAAAGTTGTTTGATTACCGCCCGCGCTTTATCTAAATCATCCCCATAGGCAACACCGATAGTCCAGTCTACCCGACGTGTTGCTTCAGTTGAAAAGTTCACCATAGAGCCCGTTGATAATCCGCCATTGGGTATAATTATGGTTTTATTATCCGGTGTTTTTAAAATGGTATTGAAAATTTGTATCTCTCTAATGGTTCCCATATACCCTTGCGCATCAATGAAGTCTCCGACTTTAAAGGGTTTGAAGAGGAGAATCATCACACCACCGGCAAAGTTTTGCAATGTACCTGAAAGTGCCATACCTACGGCTAAACCCGCTGCGGCAAGAATGGCAACAAAGGAGGTCATTTCAACGCTCATCATGCCAAGGACTGTGATACCCAACATCACTTTAAGTACTATGCCACTGATGCTGCATAAAAAGGGTTTTAAAGAGGGATCGACTTTGCCCTTGTCCATTCCTTTATTTAAACCGGAAATCAGCAATTTAATAGCCCAACTACCAATCACCCAAACGGCAATGGCGGCAATTAACTTGGGTCCGTATTCGAGCGCGTTCTCTGTGACTAAGGTTATCATTTCATCGGGAGTCATCATTTATTTTCACCTTTTTTATCTGTTATTAAGCAAGGGTGTGCATTATATAGGGTTTGTACCGCTCAGAATCAAGCCGTTAAACTTTATATAATTTCGAAACAGAATAGTAGATAATAAATTGTTTTTGGAAAAATATTTGGAAACAGTGAGTTAGGGCAGTTAAATCACATGTGTTTATATGCTCTTACTAAGCGCGGACATGAGTCCAAGTTCTGTCCATTATTTTGTCAGTCATTAAGCTTAAAAAATCGGGAAATAATGAATCTTATCTATAACGGGCCAAATCAAGGTCCTCTATTTGTCTTTGCCCATGGTGCGGGCGCGCCTGCTAATTCAGATTTTATGGAAACAATAGCAACAGGGCTCGCTTTGCGGGGGATCCGCGTGGCACGCTTTAACTTTGCTTATATGCAGCAGCGCATTGACAATGGCACGCGTCGTCCGCCGGAACGCGCTGAAAAGTTAGTTGTACAATTTGCACAGCTGATTGCTGATATTGATCAACCCATGGTGATTGGCGGTAAGTCAATGGGAGGGCGTCTGGCCAGCTTGCTTGCCGCACAGTCAGCCGATGATAAGGTTAAAGGTGTTGCCTGCCTGGGCTTCCCATTTCACCCCGTGGGCAAACCCGAAACCTTAAGAACGGCACACTTTCCTCTAATTAAGCAGGAGGTGCTCATTATTCAGGGGGAACGCGATAAACTCGGCACAAGGGAAGAAGTACAGTCCTATGGATTGCCTGAAAATATAAAATGGTTATGGCTGGAAGATGGGGATCACGATCTTAAACCCAGAGTTAAGAGTGGATATACCCATCAAGCTCACTTACAAAAAACGCTTGATAAGATGGCGGTATTTATAAAAAATCTCTTAGCTGCAACCGAGGAATAAAATCCGCTTTATTTGATTGAGTAGAGTATCAACTGATTGATTCTTTTGTGAATCTTTTACTATATGAACCCGAGTTCTGTCCGCCGTGGTCCTATAATGAGAACTCCATTGACTTAAATTTAACTAAGATAACTAAGATTAGATGGCTGGTGGGGGCTGATTTCCGCAGGCAAATTATCGCATTGCCGGGGAATATAGGAGAGTTTTTTTAGTGCCTCAGTGGGGCCGTTTTCGGCTGTCGGTGAACAATTAAAGGCATTTTATAATCATTATCAAGCCAAAGGCTTAGGGCCTGTTTTTCTGATGACTGTGGCGGGCATTATTACCCTGACTCTGGGGTTTGCTTATCTGTTTCAGTATTCTATCAATAACTGGCTTAGCGAGACGGGAAAAGCCCTAGTGGTTTTGCTGCGGCCTTTATGGTTATCGGGGCTATTTTGCTGAGTGTTTTTTTCTACCAAAAAGCAAGAAACAGGTTAGACATCCAAACTACTTAAAGGTAGATCTTCAAGTGGCTTGGGTATCACTGTGAGTGTTTTGTTATTAAGCAACTTCCCGGTTGATTGCGGCGCTTATTTCATTGCCTGTGCAATGCTGGCGCATATCGTTTCTCGGATCCATTTATGACCCGGTTCGTCGTCATTGCGTTTATGCCATAAGAGTACGTAGGCAAGGGGTGAAAAGTCGATCGGTAAGGGCAATTGAACCAAGGGATATAATTTTTTAGCATGGGGCACAAAGCTGGAAGGCAAGGTAAAAATAAGATCGCTGTGCGCGCATACACTTGCTGCGCCGTAAAAATCCGGCAGGGTACTGCTAATACGCCGATGCTGACCGGATTCTGCCAGATGATAATCTAACGCCCACCAATCATTACCTTCACAGCGTACCTGCACATGGGACATCTGCAGATAGCTTTCAATATTCCAGGCACCTGCTTTTACGGCATTAAGTATCGGGTGACCCGCTCTTACTAAACAGATCTGCCGATCGGTAAATAAGGTGGTTTGGATAATACCTTCGGGCAAATTATTCAGTCTTAAATCCGATGCAGGGTGCAGATCCCGTGCTGTAATGCCAAAATCAATCTGTCCCTGTAATAAAGCCGCCATTGACTTTTCAGTCCACCCGTAAGTATCCAGGGTTATCAAAGGAGCCTGCTTTAAAAGCGGACCGATATAAGAAGGTAGTAAGGTTTCATAGGCACTTTCGAGCATCGCAAAAGAGAATTGTCTATGGCTGGTTTGCGCTATAAAAGTGGGGGGCAGGGTGACTTGATATAAAGCTTGTAAAATGGCCGGCAACTGCAATTTTAACTGTAATGCATGGGCCGTCGGCTTCAAGCCATGTGCTGTGCGCACAAAAAGCGGATCGCCGAGTGTCTCCCTTAAACGGTTAAGGCTTTTGCTTAAAGCCGACGGACTTAAATGCAAGCGGTTGGCTGCGCGGGTGGCGCTTTCTTCTTCTAATAATATTTGCAGGGTGACCAAAAGATTAAGATCAATTTTTGAAAGATTATCAATATTCATTTATACACACTCCATGACTATCCGTTGCACTGTCGCAGCAGAGCTAGCCTGCTTTCCACATTCAAGTTCAGGGGTTAAGATATTCCTCAAAGGAAATTAGGTTCTGAAATTATGCCATTATGATTCATAACATACCTTTGGTAAACTGTCTCTAGTCAGCTAATTTAATTTTTTAACTATTCGAGTATCATAATGCGCCGAAATTTATTACCTATATTGATGTCAATGGTGGTGTTAAGCCCCCTTGCAATAGATATCTATCTGCCCTCCATGCCGGCAATGGCTGTTGAGTTTGAGGTTTCATCCAGTGAAATACAATCCACCCTGGTGCTGTTTTTATTTGCTATGGGAATCGGGCAAATATTGATTGGGCCGCTTGCGGATCGTTTCGGCAGACGGCCGATCGCGATCGGCGGAATTGCATTTTATATCATCAGCAGTGTGTTAGCCGCGATTGTAGTCGAGTTCCATTGGCTGCAGTTTGCCCGCGTATTACAAGGCATTGCTGCCTGCGCCTCATCAATAGTGGTATTTAGTGCGGTGCGTGATAGTTTTGCTGCCAAAGAGGGGGCGCATTATTACAGTTATTTGAACGGCGTGATCTGTGTGATCCCCGCATTGGCACCTACCCTGGGTGGATTGCTCGCATTACAGTTTGGCTGGCGTTCAACCTTTATATTTATGGCTATTTACGCGCTTATTGTTCTGCTAATGGTCTTCTATCGTTTACCGGAAACGCGCCCGGAAAGCACCCGAAACAGCGGTGGATTATATCATTGGTCTCGATTTAAACCTGTGCTGCAGGACAGTCATTTCATGTTTTACGCTTTAACCTGCATGACGGGCATGGCGGTGATTTTAACTTATGTTTCCTATGCGCCCGACTGGCTAATTCGGCATCTAGGTGTTTCTGAATTGAGCTTCAGTCTTTTATTTGGTCTGAATGCGCTGGTTAATATAGCTGCGTGCTTTGCTGCTCCTGTGGTTATTAAGCGTTTCGGGAATCGCACGACTGTGCTGATTGCTTTGCTGACCTTTGCCATGTCGGCATTACTGCAGCTGTTTGCCCAACAATGGGGGCCTGCTAGCGGTCTTGCCGGGGCATTTGCATTTATGCTGCCTATGATGTTGTTATGCATTGGTTTTGCTTTATTACTCGGGCCTGCTACTAGTATGGCGCTGTCCGGGTTTGGCGAACGTGCCGGTACAGCAGCCGCTATGCTCGGCTGTATTCAAATGAGTGGTGCAGCATTGCTGGCCGGTTTGATTCAGCAGACTGATCTAAGCGCGCCCTATGCGGCTATTGTATTGATGGGCGGGGGAGCTGTTATCTTACTGGCGATCATATTAATGCCCCGTTTTAATCACTGGCATTTAGAGCAGTTCGCAGATTAACCCTGCTAATTTATGGCTTTAATCCATGGCCTTCTGGGCAGTTATCCCGCGGAAAAATAATAAAAATAAAACCTTTGCTTGTACAAGAGAACAGTATTGGGATTTAAAACAATGAGATTATTACTGTTTTAAATCCCAATACTGAGCAGATAGCTAAGAAAATTGGCATAATAACCTACTGAACTGCTCCGCATAAACACGAATTTACGTGATGGATTTCACGTTTCATGCAATTTGATATCCTGTCTTTATAGTGACCACCGCTCAATTTTTATGCCTTTATCAAAATCATTATCGAGCTCTTCGACTAACTCCCTAAAGCAGTGTGCTGATCACCAATATGGTGCATATTGATTTTAGTTTGAATTTTTTATCCGGATAAAATCAGCCATGATCTACAACCCAAAAAAACACCAGAGCAAGCGACACTAGGCTTGTATTGAAAATTGTCCGCAGAGAAGGCTGTTTAGCAGGTCGGTAATTCAATGTTTTTTTTCGGCATAAATTTTGCTTGTACAGTATGTAAGGTACTGTTTAAAAGCAGCTAAGGGTCTGTTTTTAGATTATAAATAATGTTGTAAAGGTTGTTTTTTAGGTATTAATACCTGGTTTTATTCCTAATCTGGCGCATTGCAAAATTAAATATATTGAATAAGATAACCCGCACTCTCATATAGCGTTTTGTTATTAGATATATTTTTTGTGTTATTTTATCTGTTCATCTGTAAACGACTAAATGGTAATAATTTTTTTGATGCAAGGTGCTATTTCATCTCGCTGTAGGTAATTGGTCATGTCTTTATTAGAAGTAAAAAATCTTCGTATTGAGTATCCCTCTCGTCATGGAATCCATGCTGCCGTTAAGTCACTCTCTTTTTCAATAGAGAGAGGAGAAATTGTCGGCGTTGTTGGTGAGTCAGGTGCGGGTAAATCGACCGTCGGTAATGGCATTATTGACCTTCTGAGTCCGCCTGGTGTTATTGCCAGTGGAGACATTTATTTAGACGGGGAAAAAATTTCCGGTTTGACCGCTGAGCAAATGCGCTCAGTGCGTGGCTCAAAAATAGGGTTTATTTTTCAAGATCCAATGACCTCTTTAAACCCTCTTTTCACCGTTGAAAGACAATTGACAGAAACCATCCGCGCCAATTTAAAGGTTAGCGGAAAAGAAGCTTATCAGCGCGCGCTTGATCTGATGGAGCAAGTCGGCATTCCTGATCCACATTTAAGAATCAAACAGTATCCGCATCAATTTTCAGGCGGTATGCGCCAGCGTGTTGTTATCGCTATTGCACTTTCAGGCGAGCCCGACTTAATTATTGCTGATGAACCTACTACGGCGCTGGATGTTTCAATTCAGGATCAAATTCTGACCCTGATCCGTAACCTGTGCATTGAAAAAAATGTTGGCTGTATGCTGGTTACCCATGATATGGGTGTGGTCTCTAATGTAACGGATAAAGTTGCGGTGATGTATCGTGGTGATTTGGTGGAGTTTGGGCTAACGGAAAAAGTGCTTGGCAATCCCGATCATGACTACACGCGCAGCCTGATCTCTGCGGTACCCCGTTCAGATATTAAGTTAGACCGATTTCCTCTGGTAAATTATATAGAGGAAGCGGGCGAAATGAAGAAACTGGATATAAAAACCCATTGGTTAGGTCAAAGTGAAGATCAGCGTGAATATAGCGGGCCGTTATTAAATGTTGAAGATGTCAGTTTACGTTTTACCACCAAAGACTCAATCTTTGAGAGCCGCCGTGAATATGTCCAGGCTAATGATAATATTAGTTTTCACATTAACGAAGGTGAAACCTTCGGTCTGGTGGGAGAGTCCGGTTCAGGAAAATCCACTGTCGCACGTGTTATTGCCGGTTTATATAAACCAAATGCAGGTAAAATTTCCTTTGAAGGTATTGATTTAACGGCCATAAAGTCAGAAAAAGAGCGCAGGCCAATTCGCCGGCAAATGCAGATGGTATTTCAAAATCCTTATACTTCAATGAATCCCCGGATGCGTATCTTCGACATCATTGCTGAACCTATACGCTTTCATAAACTCGCCAAATCAGAAGCTGAAACGCGTCAAATTGTGCATGATTTATTAGATCATGTCGGGCTAGGGCGGATGGCGGGGGTGAAATATCCGCATGAATTTTCAGGTGGCCAACGCCAACGCATCTCCATTGCGCGTGCTTTGGCAACAAGACCGCGTTTATTAATCTGCGATGAACCGACCTCCGCTTTAGACGTCTCTGTGCAGGGGCAAATATTGAACTTGTTAAAAGATCTTCAGGATGAACTGAATTTGACCATGTTATTTATCAGTCATGATCTGCCCGTAATACGTCAAGTCTGTGATCGTATTGGGGTTATGCAGCAGGGAAAACTGTTAGAAGTGGCGCCTACAGAGCAATTATTTAACACGCCACAACATCAATACAGCCAACACCTTGTTTCATTAATGCCTGAATTTAAAGGCCTGAGAGCTTAATACTTAACTGATATTAAGGATAAATGTCAGCAATTTAAAATAGTGGTAAGCATGATGTTTGCTGTGTGACTACATTCTCAAATAACCAAAACCAACGGGAAATTAGTCCCGGCATTAAGGAGTTATGTAATGAAATTTTTCAAGACCAAACTGACGGTTGCTTTGCTGGCAGCAGGATTAAGCTTTAGTGCTGCAGCGGCAGATATTACTGTTGCCTATGATGCTGATCCGGTATCACTTGACCCGCATGAGCAACTTTCAGGTGGAACGCTGCAGATGTCGCATATGCTCTTCGACCCGCTTATTCGTTTCACACAAGAAATGGACTTTGAAGCACGCCTAGCTGAGAAGTGGGAACGTATTGATGCGACCACATTCCGTTTTAATCTGCGTAAAGGTGTTAAATTCCACTCTGGTAATATGATGACTGCGGACGATGTTATTTGGACATTTAATCGCCTGAAAAACTCTGCGGATTTTAAAGGCGTTTTCTCACCTTATGAGAAAATGATTAAAATCGATGATTACACTGTAGATATCAAGTCAACTGAACCTTACCCCTTAGTACTGCAAACGGCGACCTACATATTCCCGATGGACAGTAAATTCTATTCTGGCGAAATGGACGGCAAAGATAAAAGTGAAATTGTTAAACATGGCGGTTCTTTTGCGTCAACCCACGTTTCAGGTACAGGCCCTTATACAATAACGTCGCGTGAACAGGGCATTAAAGTGGTCTTTGAACGTTTTGATGATTATTGGGATACAAATTCTGCTGGTAATGTTGATAAGCTGACACTGGTGCCTATTAAAGAAGATGCAACGCGTGTTGCAGCGCTTCTTTCCGGTGATGTAGATATGATCTATCCTGTGGCACCAAACGATCAGAAACGTGTTGCTGAGACTAAAGATCTTAAACTAACCACTGTTCCCGGTACTCGAATCATTACTTTCCAAATGAATCAGAAAAGTAATCCGGCACTTAAAGATGTGCGCGTTCGCCAGGCGATTGTCCATGCCATTAATAATGACGGTATTGTTAAAAAGATCATGAAAGGTTTTGCAACTACTGCCGGCCAGCAAGGCCCTGCTGGTTACGCCGGTTATGATGAAACCTTAGTGCCGCGTTTTGATCTGGGCAAAGCGAAGAAATTAATGGAAGAAGCGGGTTACTCTAAAGATAAACCCTTGCAGATATCTATGATGGCGCCAAATAATCGTTATGTGAAGGATGCCCAAATTGCACAGGCAACTGCCGGCATGCTGGCTAAAATTTACATTGATGTAGACTTGAAAACACTGCCTAAAGCGCAATACTGGCCTGAATTTGATCTTTGTGCTGCAGACATGATGATGATCGGCTGGCATTCAGATACAGAAGATTCAGCTAATTTCTCTGAATTTTTGACCATGACGCGCGATGCTGAAGCGGGTAAAGGCGCTTATAACTGCGGGAATTATTCTAACCCTGAGGTTGATAGTTTAGTTAATGCTTCTAATTCTGAAACAGATCTCGCTATGCGTGGGGCTATGTTACAGAAAGTAGAAAATATACTGTACAAAGATGCTGCATTTGTTCCTCTTCATTGGCAGAACCTGGCATGGGGAGCAAAATCTAATCTTCAGATTGAACCCATAGTTAACTCCATGAACTTCCCATATTTTGGTGACCTTGTTGTTAAATAAGGCTTTGTTAAGTAATTGCTGATTCAATAGCTTTAATAAAGGCCTTATATATTTAAGGCCTTAGTCTGCAAAGGGATAGTTTTTCATTCAAATTTTTATTGCGGAAACCTTAGTCCTCCGTTTTAAATTTTTATTTTATTAATTAATTGAGGTATAAGGAATGTTTACGTTTCTGATCAAGCGCTTTTTTCAGGCTCTGGTAGTGATGTTTGTGATCAGTTTGGTTGCATTCTCTATTCAGGATAACCTAGGCGATCCGCTTCGTGAGTTAGTTGGCCAATCTGTCTCCGATAATGAGAGACAGGTACTGCGTGACGAATTAGGTCTTAATGATCCATTTCCTGTCAAATACACCCGTTTTATTGCAAACGCTGCGCATGGAGATCTGGGTACTTCTTATTTCTTTAAAAAGCCTGTTGTTGAAGTCATATTAGATAAATTTGAAGCAACCTTTGAACTGGTTTTTGGTGCGGCATTGATTATCATTTTTGTGGCCATACCGCTGGGGGTCTACTCCGCTATTCACCCTAAAAGTACCTGGACAAAAGTGATCATGGCACTCAGCAGTTTGGGTATTTCCGTGCCGGTTTTTCTGACTGCTATTATGCTGATGTATTTGTTTTCCATCGAACTGCAGTGGCTCCCTTCCTACGGACGTGGTGCAAC
>DATBNI010000096.1:0-5414 GCA_036554425.1 Psychromonas sp. | reverse complement strand
TAAAGGAGCAGAGTACTACGGCAAGATTGGTAAATGATAAAATTTAAACATTTAATTGACATCATTTGGTTGTTGTCAATAGTTAAATTTGATTGATTGTTAGTGCAGTGTTTTTTTGCTAGACTGATCACACATTTATGTACTCGTTATCTGTTGCCGATTAACTTGAAGGATTTATATGTTAGGATCTAATTATGTAAAAGACAGTGTTAATCCGTATTCAATAATACAGAGGGCCATTGATTTTATTTTAATCCAATCGCTGTTGTTTGTATCAGCGCTTTTTTATGGCGTGCACCTTAGCAATATTTATATCGTGCTGGGGTTAATGGCCGCGGTCTCTTTCTCACTTTTCGCGGAAAGTGTTCGATTATACCGTTCTTGGCGAACTGGTTTGTCCCCTCGATTAGCACGTTATACACTTGCTAGTTGGATTTTTGCTGTTTTTGTTGTGGTAACGTTTCTGTTCTTCAGCAAAACAAGTTTATATATCTCCCGCATAACCATTGCTATCTGGTTTGTTGCTTGTGCCTTGACGTTAGTCGGGTGGCGCATGGCATTCCGTCAGTATCTTTTTAGTCGCCGACGCAAAGGTTTTAATACAAGAAAAGTGGCTATTATCGGTTTAACAGATTCTGGTGAACGATTAGCAAACGAGTTTGCTGATCATCCTGAAACTGGCTTTACCCTCAGTGCGTTTTTTGATGATAGTCAAGTTGAATGTGCAGACAAGAAGTATCATCAAGATCTGAAAGGGGATGTTGACACGGGGGTCCGTTTAGCCAAAGAGGGTCATTTTGACGTGGTTTATATCGCGCTTCCCTTAACGGCTCAAATAGTACGTATTGAAGAAATTTTACGTGCACTCGGTGATACAACTGTCGATGTGTATGTCTTGCCTGATTTTTTCACTTTCAACCTGTTAAACGCGCGCCTATCCTATGTGGGTAAAACACAAATGATCAGTGTTTATGAATCACCTATGAATGGTTTATCTACTTTAGCAAAGCGCTTAGAAGATATTTTCGGTTCAATTATTATCCTGTTTATGATCGCTTTACCTATGTTGATTATTTCAATCTTAATTAAATTAGACTCGCCCGGTCCGGTGTTTTTTAAACAGAAACGTTATGGCTTAGATGGCAAATCAATTAATGTGTGGAAGTTTCGTTCGATGACAGTTGCGGATAACGGGGCTGTGGTAAAACAAGCGACGAAAGGTGATACCCGAATCACGCGATTAGGCGCTTTTTTGCGCGGTACCTCATTAGATGAGTTGCCACAATTTATAAATGTATTACAAGGTCATATGTCGATAGTTGGGCCTCGTCCTCATGCGGTTGCACACAACGAAGAGTATCGACGTAAGGTTGATTTTTATATGCTGCGTCACAAAGTCAAACCAGGTATTACCGGTTGGGCGCAAATTAACGGTTGGCGCGGTGAAACAGATACACTTGATAAGATGGAAAAAAGGGTCGATTTTGATCTTGAGTATATTCGTAATTGGTCTATTGTCTTTGACATTAAAATAATTTATTCAACTATCTTCAAAGGTTTTTTACATAAAAATGCTTATTAATAACAACGTACTGTTATTAGTTCAACATAAATATCAATCACACAACATCTGTGTGATTCAATCATGATTCAATCATGGAACGGAAAGGAAAAAATGGGAATGGAATTGAAAATATTCGCAACATTAAGCATTGCGGTTTTAGGGGGCTCTTCAGTGTCTGCTCAAATCTTTGATCCAGCACCTGTTAAATTAACCGATGGTTTTTCTATCGTGCCGCAAATCGACACTGTTTACCGTTATAATGATAATCTATACAACAGCGGAACTAATCCAACCTCCTCTTCTATTTACCTTTTAAAACCAATTATTAAATTTGGTAGCGATGATGGTATTAATCGTTATGGTGGTGTGTACTCTTTAACTTCTGCTAATTATTCAAATAGTAGTGATGATAACTTTAATGATCATCGTTTAGCTTTAGTAGCGCATACTGAATATACATCAAGACACCGTACCGATTTCAAACTGGGTGCTGAAAATACCCATGAAGATCGTGGCACAGGTTTAACAGAAGGTGATGCTTTTCTGTTTGATGAACCTCTCAAATATAACGAGATTAGTGGCAAGGGATATTATCAATTTGGCGCGCGCAGTGCACTCGCTCGAGTTGGAGCCGGAATAAATTTTGCTGATAAAAAATATCAAAACTTCACTCAGCAAACTAAATATCGGGATACAACAACATTAGGCTTTTTGACTGATCTTGAATATGAATTGGGTAATGTTACTTATTTAACCTTTGATATTAGTAGTACTGATCTTACCTATAAACATACATATCCAGGTGAAGCAAGCCGTGATAACCGAGACAGCCAAGCTCTGATAGGTTTGAAATGGGAAGGGTTAGCCAAAACAACGGGTAAAGTGAAGGTGGGTTACCAGCATAAATCTTTTGATGACTCAAACAGAGAAAGTTTTAACGGTAGTGCTGTTGACTTAGGTGTGACTTGGCAGCCGATTCTCTATTCAGAGTTTTCTGCACATGTTAATCGCATTGCAAAGGAAGCTGATACTGTAGGCGATTATATTGAAACGTACGGCGGTTCTTTAGCTTGGGCACATCATTGGAATGAGCAGTTTACATCAGAGCTTCAGTATTTATATACTAACGAAGATTATATTGGTGCAGATCGTCAAGATGAGACAAACGTTGCGATGTTAGATTTAAGCTATAGCTTTACGCGCTGGCTAAAACTCACGGCAGGTTATGCATATAGCGATAAAAACTCTAATGCCAGCGGTATCAGTTATGATAAAAACGCAGTTAATTTAGGTGTGTCTGTTTCATTATGATTAAATTAATTAATGTATTAATATTTTTTTGTGTCTCTTTAAATCTACATGCAGAGCAAGCAGCGCAAGCGAGTCATTATACTCTTGATGCAGGTGATGAGATTCGTATTCTTGTTTATGATGAGCCAGATCTCACCGTGGAATTAGTCATAAGTGATGATGGTTCTATTAACTTTCCCTTCGTTGGTCGGGTTTTTGTGACGGGGAAGACCACAGCACAGGTTCAAAAGTTACTTCATGATGGTTTAGATGGGGATTACCTGAAAAACCCTTCGATTCAGGTTGATATTATCAGCTACCGGCCATTTTATATCCATGGTGAAGTAAATAATCCGGGCGCATACCCTTATAAACCAGGTCTAAATATCGATCAAGCTGTTGCTTTGGCGGGCGGTTATACAGAAAGAGCTTCGAGATCAAGCATTTACCTTAAGCGTGCAAATAGTGAAAATGAAGAAGAGAAGGGGGAAAATGTCGATGTTGCCTATAGTATTTACCCCGGTGATACTATCACTATTGAACAAAGTTTCTTTTAGCATCAAATTAATTATTATGGACTCCAAATTATATGCAGTTAATAAAGCAATCCAATGACTTCAATCAAGAGCAAATTATCGATCTGAAAAAATATTGGATAGTCATGATGAAAGCAAAGTGGAAAATTTTAAGCTTTGCTATTTTTACTACCTTACTTGTTGCTATTTATGTTGCGGGGTTAACCCCGATTTATCGTGCTACAGGTAGTCTTATTATCGAAGCAAACCAAGAAAAAACAGTTTCCATCGACCCTGTTAATGCATTTGATAGTTCACGTAAAGACTACTTCGTAACACAGTTTGAGATACTAAAATCTAACTCGGTGACAGAGCTTGTAATTGATAAACTTGACTTAGCTAATAACCCGGAGTTTATGGACGATGGTAAGGTTAGCTTAGTAAGCAAATTAAAAACCTATGTTCGTTCATTTCTAGCTGTTGGCCAACAAGGAACTGATGGTGATAACGTTGGCTTAGTCAGCAAATTAAAAGCCAATGCAGATTCATTATTACCGATTGACAAACAAGGTGCTGATGAAGATGATGTTTTTGATACGCGTAGTGATAAGGTCAAATTGATTTCTAATTTTCAAAGTAGATTATTTATTGAGCCTGTTAATAAAACAACCTTGGTAAATATCTCTTTCGAAGCAAAAGACTCTAAATTAGCCGCGCTTGTTGCCAATGCTGTAGGTGATGTTTATATTAACAAAGAGGTATCTGCACAGCTTAATTCAACAAAAAAAGCAGCGGGTTGGTTAAAAGTACGTTTGGAAGAGTTGCGGGCAGCAGTAGAACTGTCAATTACAGCATTACAGGAATACCGTATTAAAGAGGACTTGATTGATATTGAGTCAAAAGGGGTACGCAGTATTGCCAGTGATGAATTAGAAAACTTAACCGGTAGTTACTTAAAAGCGAAAAAAGACCGTTTTGAAGCAGAAACTATTCAACTTTTTATCAGTCGTCTGAAAACAGATGATATTGACTCACTGTTAAGTTTGCCTGAGATAAGCAACCATCCTCTTATCAAAGATATAAAAGGTATTGAAGTTGCAGCAGAACAGAAGTATTCAGAAATGAGTCTTAGATATGGCGACAAGCACCCTAAGTTAATTGCCGCTGAAGCTGAACTTGTTGCTGTGCAAAAGAATTTAAAACAAAATGTTGATAAATTAGTTTTTGGATTTCGCAAAGAGTTTAATGCTGCAACCGATAATGAACGTCGTTTAAAAAACGAGCTGAACAAAGAGAAAAAGCAGTTCCAGCATGTCAGTAATAAAGAGCAAGGGTATCTAAAGCTTAAACGTGAAGTTGAAGCGAACCGCAATCTTTATGATACATTTTTAACGCGTTATAAAGAGATGGATATTACCACGGATCTTGAGGTAAAACCGGCACATATTGTTGATCAGGCAGAGGTTCCATCGGTGCCTGTTAGACCCAATAAAAAACTGATAATTGCGCTAGGTTTTATCGCATCTTTTGGTCTTGCAGTTTTATTCACCCTTATACTAGATGCACTGAACAATACCTTTAGAACGGCTTTTGAAGTTGAAAATGAACTGGGTGTACGTTTGTTAGGCTTGCTGCCGTTAATTACATTTAAACGCAGAAAATCATTGCCACTGCATGCTTATTTCGAAGAAGAAAATTGGGGGTTTACCGAAGCGGTTAGGACGATAAGAACTGGCTTTGTCTTATCACATATTGATGATGGAGATAAGATAGTTGTGGTCACCTCTTCGATTCCGGGTGAAGGTAAAACAACGACGGCAATGAATCTCGCATTTTCACTGGCGCAGATGAAAAAAACACTATTAATTGAAGGGGATATGCGCAGACCAAGCTTTCTTGGTCTGCTAGATCTTCCACCTCATGAACCTGGTCTGTCAAATTTGATATCAGGTACAGCAACGCTAGAAGATGTAATTATTCATGATGAACAATCGGGCTTAGATATTTTGTCGGCAGGCTTTCTTCAACCAAATCCTCTTGAGCTA
>DATBNI010000089.1:0-2175 GCA_036554425.1 Psychromonas sp. | reverse complement strand
AGGGATGTGATTTGAGAGAAAAGATTAATCAAAAATTATAACTTATTGTGTATTTAGTTCCCACTCGCTAAGTGGACTAACAAACCATAAACTATAAAAAAGGAAAGAATAATGAAAAAAATCACTATCTTACTTTGCGCTCTATTTATCAGCTTATCGGGCTCTGCCTTTGCTGACAACGTGAAAATAGGCTTATCAATTGACGATTTACGTTTGGAACGCTGGCAAAAGGACAGGGATATATTTGTCAATAAAGCTGAAGGACTAGGTGCTGAAGTCTTTGTACAATCTTCAAACAGCAATGAACAAACACAAATCGCACAAATCGAAAACATGATCACACGCGGTGTTGATGTGCTGGTCATCATCCCATATAACGGTCAAGTATTAAGTAATGTTATCCGTGAAGCAAAGAAGGATGGTATTAAAGTCCTCGCATATGACCGTTTAATTACCAACGCAGAGATCGATTTCTATTTGTCATTTGACAATGAAAAGGTTGGAGAGATGCAGGGTCAAGCGATGCTTGAAGCTAAACCTCAAGGAAACTATTTCCTGATGGGAGGGGCTCCAACGGATAATAATGCGAAATTGTTCCGTAAAGGGCAAATGAATGCACTGCAACCAAAAATCGACAGCGGGGATATTAAAGTTGTAGGTGACCAATGGGTAAATGGCTGGTTAGCTGGAAATGCGCTTAAAATCATGGAAAATGCTTTGACGGCAAATAATAATAATATCGATGTTGTTGTTGCGTCAAATGACTCAACTGCGGGCGGTGCCATTCAGGCTCTTGAAGCTCAGGGCTTATCTGGAAAAGTGGCTATCTCGGGTCAAGATGCTGACTTAGCGGCAATGCGCCGCATTGTTGATGGAACTCAAACAATGACGGTGTATAAGCCAATCAAGGCGCTTGCCAGTCGCGCAGCTGAAATAGCGATTGAATTAGGTCAAGGTGGTACTCCAGAAAATAACGCATTGTTAAATAACGGTATGAAAGACGTTCCTGCTTGGCTGCTTGATCCAATTGCAGTTAATAAGAGCAATCTTAAGCAGACAGTAATAGCAGATAACTTCCACTCTGAAAAAGAGATCTACGGCAACTAATAGTTTGAGCTCCATGTAATTCAGTGGAGCTTTTTTATGAGGACTGACTATGACGAAATTATTAGAAATGCGAGGAATCGTAAAATGCTTTGGCTCAGTAAAAGCATTAGACGGCGTTAGCATTAGCTTAGAAAAGGGGGAAGTGTTATCGCTGTGCGGTGAAAATGGCTCGGGTAAATCCACCTTGATGAAAATATTATGCGGGATTTATCCGGCGGGAGATTATGAAGGAGAGATTTTTTATAAAGGTCAATCTATTAAGCCTAAAAACATTACTGATACCGAAGCATTAGGTATCGGCATTATTCACCAAGAACTCACGTTGGTGAAAGAGTTAAGCATTTCGGAAAACCTTTTTCTAGGTGCCGAACTATGCCAATACGGTATTATGAATTATCCGCTGATGCACTATGAAGCGAGTCTGCTGCTGAATAAAGTGAATCTATCTGTTTCTCCAGAAACCCTGGTCGGCGACTTGGGGGTAGGTCAACAGCAGTTGGTTGAAATCGCCAAAGCGTTATCCAAAAATGCCAAATTATTGATATTGGATGAGCCTACTGCCCCGCTTACTGAATCAGAAACAGAAATATTGCTGACTCTAGTTAAAGAGTTACGTTTATCCGGCGTTAGCTGCATCTATATTTCTCACAAATTAAGCGAAGTAAAAGCCATTTCTGACCATATCTGCATCATTCGAGATGGCAAGCACATTGGCACTCGTTCTGCGGATGTTATGAGCACCGATGATATTATTACTATGATGGTCGGCCGAGAAATGAAGGAGCTTTTCCCTCGAGAAGAGCATGCAATTGGTGACGTTATTCTGGAAGTGAAAAACGTAACCGCGTTTGATAAGGCAAACAGCCAGATTAAAAAAGTGAACAATGCCAGTTTTAATCTTCGACATGGTGAAATACTGGGTATTTCTGGCCTGGTTGGGGCAGGTCGAACCGAGTTAATGGAATGTTTGTATGGCTGTTATCAAGGTCAGCACAGCGGTGAAATATGCTTAAAGGGTCAAACCATAACAATAAACAGCAGCCGGGATGCGCTTGATGTGGGTATAGC
>DATBNI010000073.1:0-1863 GCA_036554425.1 Psychromonas sp. | reverse complement strand
AGTGAAGTCTATTGGCTATGCCTAAATGAGATCTATTGCGGTGAATGTTATTTTTAAACAAACACCTCAATCATATTCCTTTATTAAAGATCTTGATCCATTGATAAAGACGGCATCTCGCAGGAAGGAATGCCTACAATTTTGGCAGGAACCCCGGCGACTGTGGTATGAGCAGGTACTGCGCTTAATACGACACTGCCTGCACCAATTTTGGCACCAATCCCAATTTCAATATTACCAAGCACTTTTGCACCGGCTCCGATCATCACCCCCTGGCGAATTTTAGGGTGGCGATCGCCCCCCGTTTTACCCGTTCCGCCTAAGGTCACACCTTGTAATAAAGAAACATTATCTTCAATAACGGCAGTTTCACCAATAACAACACCCGTTGCATGGTCAAACATAATACCTTTGCCGATAGTTGCTGCCGGATGAACATCGACACCAAATAACTCAGAACTGCGATTTTGTAAATATAATGCTAGTGTTATGCGATTTTTTTTCCACAGCCAATGCGCAACACGGTGAACTTGAATGGCTTGAAAACCTTTAAGGTAAAGTAAGGGGGTTGAATAATCATTAACCGCAGGATCTCTGTCTTGAACGGCAATAATATCAGCCATTACGGCAATAATGATGTCAGGCGATTTAGTAAATGCTTCTTCAATCACTTCACGCAACAAAATACCAGGCATAGTCGGGTGATCCAAACGATTAGCCAGTTGGTAACTTAATGCCGACTTTAAACTATGATGATTCAATATTGTTGAATAAAAAAAGCTCGCTAAAATGGGTTCACTGACAGAATAATGCAGCGCTTCTTCCCTAATTTTGCTCCATAATTTTTGCTGACTCGCATCCATTAAATAGTATCCTTATCCAGGGTAACTGACGATGTTTCAAATTGTAATTTGTCGTTCAATTTTTCTTCCTCAACTATCGATAAAGGATCAAGGTGGATAAGTATATCTGCGTGAGGGAAATCAGACTCTAACGCCGCTTCTAACTTATCCGCTTTGTTATGCGCTTCTAATAAGCTCTGATTATCATCAAGCTCCAAGTGCAGCTGAATGAATTTTGTATTGCCCGATAGCCTGGTGCGTAAATCATGAACCCCCCGCACCCCTTTCACATGATAGGCAATTTTTACAATTTTCTCTTCATCTGATTTAGGCAGCTGTCTGTCCATAAGTGCATCAATTGACAGACGGCCAATCTGCCATGCGCCATGTAAAATATAAAAACTAACAATAATCGCAAATACGCCATCAGCCCAGTACCAGCCGTACCCTGCCAATACAAGCGCCAATAATACCGCGCCATTCATTGCAACATCGGTCCGATAATGCAATGAGTCGGCTTTAATCGCCATGCTGCCTGTTTTTTTCACAATATAGGTTTGAAACACAACCAATACAATAGTGACGATAACAGAGAAGATCATCACGCCAATGCCAACATTTGTCGCACTTATTTGACGTCCGTTAACCAAAGCAGAGATACCATTAAACATCAGGTAAACAGAGGTGCCGGAAATGAATGCGGCTTGTGCGAGCCCGGCAAGACTCTCTGCTTTACCATGGCCGAAACGGTGTTCATCATCGGCAGGTTGAAGTGCTATTTTAATCGCGAACAGATTGATAACAGAGGTTGTAACATCCATTAACGAATCCGTCAAGGTAGCTAAAATACTGGCGGAGCCGGTCATGATCCAGGCAACTAATTTAACGATAATGAGCAAAGAGGCGGCGAAAATAGCAGCCCGTCCGGCCAGGTTAACCAAACGGTTGTAATCTTCTTTTTTGATATTGTTGGACAAAAATAACACCTATTAATATAACAAAAAAATCAGGCGGTTATTAT
>DATBNI010000070.1:0-1826 GCA_036554425.1 Psychromonas sp. | reverse complement strand
TAATGAAAATAATGCGGTGACCATCAGTGTAAAATACCCGATTAGTGCAACGCGTAAAAAAATCTATCAAACCCTTTACACTAGGACATTGATATTTATTGCCTTCAACTTATTAATTTTATTGTTAGTCTTAACGCACTTTAAAAAAACTGTCTTATCCCCCTTGAAGCAATTAAGCAGCGCAACTGACAATTTGATCAAAGGAAAATTAAGCCCAAAGATCAAAAACAGTAATATTAGCGAATTAAAAATATTACAGCAAAAATTTCAACAGATGGCGCATACTCGGTTACAAAGCGAAAGCAATGCGATTAAGCATAATGATGAGCTAAAATCAGTATTAAATTCCTTACCTGATACCTATTTAAAAGTGTCTCATGACGGTAATATTCTGAGCCATACAAAACTTGACGCTTTTATGCCAATCCCAGTGGATCAAGATATTCATATTTCAGCCCTGTTACCCGCACAGATTGCTAAACAGTTGCTGCATGCCATGCGTTCACAATCTGCGACACAATATTTAACCTGGGAGTTTTCCCTGACGCGAGAAGATCAGCAATACAGCTATGAAATACGCTGCACTGCACTCGCCAATGAGATGAGCTTTGTCGCTATATTAAGAGATATAACACTGCGTAAAAATAATGAAGCAGCGACTCAGCTGGCGGCATCTGTCTATAGAAATAGCAGTGAGGGCATGGCGATAACGGACGAAAACGGGTTCATTTTAGATGTTAATCCTGCATTTTACCGGTTAACACAATATGCACAGGAAGAGATTATCGGGCAAAATTTTTCAAAATTAAGTTCAGATAATCATAATAAAAACTTTTATAGAGAAATCTGGGAACAAATCAGCGCCACGGGTCATTGGCAGGGAGAAATTGAAAATCGGCGCAAAAATGGCGAACTCTTTAGCGAGTTATTAACCATAGATACAGTCTACAACGATGCCCAGCGCGTGCAGCATCATGTCGCAATTTTCACTGATATTAGCGCGAGTAAGGAAGCGGCTAAACTTATATGGCAGCAGGCCAATTTTGACTCTCTTACCCGCTTACCAAACAGATCCATGTTAAAAGACAGAATAGAAAAAGAGATTGCCAGGGCTGAACGGCGTAACAGTATGATGGCAATGTTATTACTGGATGTAGACCACTTTAAAGAAGTCAATGATGCCTTAGGCCATGCAGTTGGTGATGAACTGTTAATTGAAGTTGCCCGGCGCCTCACCTCTGCGGTCAGAAAGGTTGATACAGTGGCACGATTAGGGGGAGATGAGTTTGTGGTGTTACTGAGTGATATTAATGACCTGTCCGACGTCAATAGCATCACCCGTAATATAGTTGAATCTTTGGCCCAGGTTTACCATCTTGAGCATAACATTATCCATGTCACAGCCAGCATAGGCATTGCATTGTATCCAAACGACAACTTTTGTATCGAAGATCTATTAAAATCTGCGGATCAAGCCATGTATACCGCCAAAGCACAGGGACGTAATCGTTATTATTTTTTCACCCCGGAAATGCAGGCGGCGGCCCTCTTGCGTACTGATTTAATCAAAAGCTTACGCGATGCAATTGAAAAGCAACAATTTATACTTTATTACCAACCTATTGTTGATTTACCGACAGGTAAAATAGATAAAGCAGAAGCATTGATCCGCTGGTTACACCCCACCAAAGGCACCATAAACCCGGTTGACTTTATCCCACTTGCTGAAGAAACCCGGTTGATCAATGCCTTAGGTAAATGGATATTTACCACCGCATTAGAGCAGGTACAATTCATCAGGCAAGCCCTCAAAAACGATTTTCAAA
>DATBNI010000052.1:0-11014 GCA_036554425.1 Psychromonas sp. | reverse complement strand
GAATAAAGAACAACAAAGTTAGCCCAAGCAGAAAATAAAGGTTATGTCTGAGTAAGCTGTAAGATGTGCGCTTCAGACATAACCTTTTCTTATACTTCTTCATAACCTTGGTCATCAACCTCAGCGAGTATTAAATGGATTTTTTGATTAGCTGCATACATGTCATTTTCAATATTTTACTGATTTTAAAGGTCGAACATGAGGTTAAATGATGACTTGGCTAACTTAATAATTTAAATATCTGATTTAAGGCTGACTTATGTCGGCCTTTTCTATTTGTAGTCTTGAGAAACAGAGCATAAAAGTGTAAATTCCAACCTCAATTTTTAATAAACTTCTTAATAAACAAAGAAAGGATGCAACAATGCGCATTATCTTGTTAGGTGCCCCAGGCGCCGGAAAAGGTACACAGGCTCAATTCATGATGGACAAATATGGAATCCCGCAAATATCTACGGGTGACATGCTACGTGCAGCAGCGAAAGCAGGTACAGAACTTGGTTTAAAAGCAAAAGAGCTAATGGACGCAGGGCAACTTGTTTCAGATGAATTAATTATTGGTTTAGTAAAAGAGCGTATCAGCGCAGAAGACTGCGCTAAAGGTTTCTTACTCGATGGATTCCCCCGTACTATCCCGCAAGCCGATGCAATGAAAGCGGCGGGTGTTGTTGTTGATTTCGTTCTTGAATTTGATGTACCGGATGCAGAAATAGTTAAACGTATGGCGGGTCGCCGTGTCCATGCTGGCTCTGGCCGTACTTACCACATTGTTTACAATCCGCCAAAAGTAGCGGGAAAAGATGATCTGACCGGTGATGACCTATCGATTCGTCCCGATGATGAAGAGTCAACCGTGCGTAAACGTCTTGATATTTATCATACTCAAACGGAGCCGCTTATTGCTTATTACAAAAATGAAGCTGAGCAAGGTTATGGTGAATATCATAAATTTGATGGCACTAAAGCTGTGGACGTTATCAGTGTTGAGTTAGCTGCTATTCTTGGTTAATTGATTTTACTAAATAAAAAAGGGGCATTTAGCCCTTTTTTATCGCGCCGTGAAGCAGAGGTAGATGTGGGTGAAAAACAGGCAGTTTTATTAGTTAACTTAGGGACACCAACTTCACCATCGAAAAAAAGTGTGCGTCAATTTTTACGTGATTTTTTATCCGATAAGCGAGTGGTTGATCAACCTCGTTGGTTTTGGCTACCCTTATTAAACCTTGTTATTTTACCTATTCGCACTCCTCGCGTTACTAAACTTTATCAAAAAATCTGGTTTGAAAATGCTTCACCCTTGCGTTTTTACACGGAAAAACAAAGCGAAAAATTGGCTGCTGCTTTAAAAGATGAGCAGATAGCAGTGGATTATGCTATGACCTATGGTGAGCCGACCATTAGCCAGCAATTAAAAAAATTTATGCAGCAAGGTGTTACCCATTTAACCATATTACCTTTGTATCCGCAGTATTCAGTTTCCACCACTGCGCCTATTTTTGACCAATTAGGGGCTGCGATTAAACAGCAGTTTAATTTTCCCGCTATTCATTTTGTCCATGATTATCATGATCACCCTCTGTATATACAAGCATTAGTCAATTCGATTCAAAATCATTGGCAAGAGAAAGGACAGGCTGAACTGCTTATTTTTTCATTTCATGGTATTCCTAAACGTTATGTGGCCTTAGGCGATGTTTATCAGCAACATGCGTTACGGACTGTTGAATTGGTGATAGCTGAACTGGGGTTAACTGAGCAGCAATATAAACTCTGTTATCAATCTCGTGTAGGTCGAGAAGAGTGGTTAAAACCCTACTTAGATATTTCTTTGCCTGAGATTGCAAAATCAGGCACCAAGTCAGTCGATATTATTAGTCCTGCATTTTCTTGTGATTGTTTGGAAACATTAGAGGAATTGTCGATCGAAAATAAAGCCTTATTTTTAGAAAGTGGTGGTGATCAGTACCATTATATTCCATGTCTGAATGATAATGATGAGCATATACAACTGATGGAAGCATTAGTAAAAAACAAATAGAATTTAGAAACGAGGTGCATTGATGGTCAAAAAATTAATGGTGAGCTGCTGCTCTATTATTTTATTAGTCATGCTCAGTGCATGCTCAAGCACTGGCACTGTTGCGAACAAATCAGTGCCGTTACAGACTCAAGATAAACAAAATCCCATAGATGCAATACTGGTAGAAGACTTGCCAAGTGTTTTATTACGTAACGAATTTGATATTTGGGAAGGGACCCCTTATCGCTACGGTGGAGCGAATAAGCAGGGCATAGATTGTTCAGCATTGATACAAAATATCTACTTAAGCAGTTTCAATCTCAAATTACCACGCACTACTGCAAGGCAATCCCGTCAAGGTTTCCCAATTAAAAAAAGTAAATTACAGGTGGGTGACCTGGTGTTTTTCAAAACAAGTTTAACTGAAAATCATGTCGGTATTTTTATTGGTGATGGTCGATTTTTACACGCTTCCAGCAGTCAGGGGGTGATGATATCCGCATTAAATAATCGCTATTGGCGATCCAAATATTGGCAGTCCCGACGCATCTTGAATTGACCAAAACAGTATCGGCTCATGGCGTGCAGTGTTAATAAATACTGCTTTATTTCCCCTCCAGGCAACTGAAACCAAACTTTAATTTATTTTATTATTATTTTCCTGCTGTATTTCAATCCTGAGTTTTGCTCGGCTCCCAGAGCCGCGCATAACGTGATGAGGAGGCAGCCCTTTTTAACCCTTGTACCACACTGGTAGATTTCCCTAAAACCCCCGCTGGGCTGGCGATAAAGGAGGATCCTGGTCGCTAGCAGAATTTGATTTAGCGTTATAATCTGAACAACCTGCTGTCACCAATATGATCATGCTGACTCCTAACGGCAAAACAGTTATAACACTTTTAATCAGAAACTATTAGTTGTATAAAGTTAGGCTCAGTGGGGAATTGTCCCTCTTGAAAAGCACCATTATCTGGCTCGGGGACTTAGAATCTAACCGTTAGTAAAAAAATATGTTTACCCATTTAAATAAACAGGGATAAGAATTCAACATTTTTTCGCGGCATTTTTAAAGCGTATTGTGATGAATTAATCGCTATCGGTGCTAATCTTATTAGAGAAAACCGAACGTGGAGAAAATGATGAACTATGAGCATATTTTAGTCGCGGTTAATTTAACTAATATCAACCAGGAAGTAATTGATAGAGCGTTATCATTAGCAAAAGCCACGGGCGCTAAACTTTCATTCATTCATGTGGATATCAGTTGTACTGATAATGTTTCTCTTTCAAGGAGGGACTATGATACTTCTGCTGGAGTGCTATCTAAATCGAAAGGGGAATTGCAACAGCAGTTGCTAGCATTAGCTGAACGGGCTGATTACCCTATTACTAATACATTAGTAGTCAGCGGTGGACTGCGTTATAAATTGGAAGAAACTGTGCGAAAGATGGACGTTGACCTGTTGGTTTGTGGACACCATCATAATTTCTGGAGCCGTATTGTCTCTTCAGTGCGTGAGCTAGTGGACACTGCGCCTATAGATTTACTCATTGTTCATCTAAATGACTGATAATTATTAAAACGATGTTAATTCCGCTGACAGGTTATACCAACCTAATGTTTTATTTTTTCTGATACTGACGAGATTAAAACCTATTTTATCGCTTGCTCTGAGTGGACAAGTGGGAGACTGCTTATGTTAATTATTAAATTGATGCCATGATGAGCAGGGGCCAGACCTGCTCATCGCAGCTTATTGATTGAAGAAACATTGTAACTTATTGATTTAAAAATCAGTGTGATTAATCCGCATACCAGTAACCGAGATTGATTAAATCAGTAAATAGATTCAGCGCATTTATATTTTCAATTAACAGATCATAGAGTTCACCGCCGACCTCATCTTGATCGCATAGATGGTGCCCTAACTCAGTAAAACCTTCACAATTAAATTGCTCACCATTAATAAACAGTAATTCCGGTGCTTGTTCAAAATAGACCGCGTATAATCCACCTAACCTTATAAATTGTGCTCCATCTTCCAGCAGCTCTAATATGGATTGCGCCGTATGAGGTTGTTCGGGTTCGGCTATATCAAGATCATGTTTAGCTTCACTAATCATGCGCCCAAACCAGGGCATAAGCATTTCTGGCGTTGCACAATTGGCTAACATGATGCGATGTAATTCGTTAAGCTCCTGCGTTTCAATTTGCCCCGGCTTTTCTCGTAATAACATTTCCTTGTCGGTATAACGTTCCGGCGCTGGATTAGTATCGATACAGTAATCGGTAAAACTGCTTAACAGGTCGTTTTGATCCGGGGCGCGAAATCCGACGCTGTAATTGAGTGATGGTTCAATCGCATAACCTTCATGTGGATAACCGCCGGGAATGTACAAGATATCACCCGGTTCAAGTTCGATATCAATAATAGCATCAAAGGATGCGCAATGTTTAAGTGCGCCATGGGCGGCAAATTCAGGTAATGCGAGCTTGTCACCAACACGCCAATGGCGTTTGCCGAGGCCTTGAATAATAAAGACATCATAATTATCAATATGCGGGCCTACTCCACCTTTTGGCGTGGAGTAGCTGATCATCAGATCATCAATCCGCCAGTTAGGTAAAAATCGGAAAGGTCGGATTAACTCCTGCGCATCGGGATGCCAGTGATCCACTGCCTGCACCAACAATGTTGCACCATCATTTTCCAATCTTTCAAAGCTTGTGAAAGGACCGTTCAGTGCTTGCCATTGACCTTCTTCCTGATAAATCAGGCGACTTTCAAGCTCTTCTTCCATTGCTAATCCAGCCATTTCATCGGGCATGATAGGATCTTCAAAGTCAATAAAACCTTGTTTGATAACAGTCGGTTTTTTCTGCCAGTAGGTGTCAAGAAAATCGTTAATGTCTAAATTGAGTTCGAACATAGTACCTCGTTAAAAAATTTGCAGCTCACTGCCTAGTAAAGAATAAACAAAAAAGGCAACCTTAGGCTGCCTTACAATTTAATAACAATATTAAGAGCAAATTGATGACCAATTGCTTTTAATCAGTTAACTGATCAACTAAGTTTATCGCTTGACCTATGTAATTAGCGGGTGTCATCGCCTTAAGCTCTGCTTTAACAGCATCCGTTAGATCAAGAGTATCGATAAACTGCGCCATACCAGGGCCATCAACACGTTTGCCACGGGTTAATTCTTTCAGTTTTTCATAGGGTTTTTCGATACCGTAACGACGCATCACTGTTTGGATTGGCTCGGCTAATACTTCCCAGTTTGAATCCAGGTCTTTTAGCATGTTTGCTTCGTTTGCTTCTAACTTGCTGATACCTTTTAAACTTGCTTCATAAGCAATAACAGAGTAACCGATTGCAACACCTAAGTTACGTAATACCGTTGAATCGGTTAAATCACGCTGCCAGCGAGAAACGGGCAGTTTCGCTGCGAGATGATCAAAGATAGCGTTTGCCAGGCCCAGGTTACCTTCAGAATTTTCAAAATCAATAGGGTTAACTTTATGCGGCATGGTTGAAGAGCCAATTTCACCGGCAATGGTTTTTTGTTTGAAGTGGCCAAGGCAGATGTAACCCCATACGTCACGGTCAAAGTCTAAAAGAATAGTATTAAAACGTGCAATCGCATCAAATAGCTCGGCGATGTAGTCATGTGGTTCGATTTGCGTCGTATAAGGGTTGAACGTAACCCCTAAGCTGGTCACAAACTGCTCAGCAAACTCCTGCCAGTTTAGCTCAGGGTAAGCGCTCAGGTGAGCGTTGTAGTTACCAACCGCGCCGTTGGTTTTACCTAACATTTCTGTTGCTTCAATTTGCTTCACTTGACGTCGTAGGCGCGCAACAACGTTAGCCATTTCTTTACCCATAGTTGTTGGAGAAGCCGGCTGACCATGGGTACGGGACATCATTGGCATGGCTTTGTATTCACGTGCTTTTTCAGCGATCGCAGCAATAATTTTATTGCAGTAAGGAAGAATAACGTCTTTTTTAGCGGTAGTGAGCATTAATGCGTGAGAGAGGTTATTAATATCTTCAGAGGTACAGGCAAAGTGGATGAATTCAGAAACCGCATTCAATTCCGCAACCTTTGCTACTTTCTCTTTTAAGAAGTACTCAACCGCTTTAACGTCATGGTTGGTTGTCGCTTCAATGGCTTTAATACGCGCAGCATCGGCTTCACTGAACTCAGATACGATAGCATTAAGATGTGCATTAGCATCAGCTGAGAAAGCAGGAACTTCTGCGATACCAGCAGTTTCAGCCAGTTTTTGTAACCAGCGAACCTCAACCTGCACGCGGAATTTGATTAAACCAAATTCACTGAAAATAGTGCGTAAAAGTTGGGTTTTGCTACCGTAGCGGCCATCAACTGGTGATACAGCTGTTAGTCCTGAAAGTTCCATTTGTTGCTCCTAATATTATGTACTGCAGATTGAGGTCTAATTTTATAAAGGTATTTAAACTCGGTGTAAATTTTGTTTAGTTTGGTGGATCATCGCCTTACGGGAAAAAATCAGCTGACGGCGTTTACCGCCAAGCTGACGCCATAATACGGCGGCACGTACACCGGCTAATAATAATGCGCGGATTTTATGCTGAGTATGCTCCTGTTGCAGGCAGGAAGGGCTGCCATTGATTTGAATCTTGGGCCCTAAGGTACTGATCAGATCTTTATAGATAGCATCTAAGTTACTCAGTACACTGCTGTCATTAATTTCAAAATGCGCAAGTTGACGTTGAACCTGATTGATACGCTGACTAAGCAGGTTGAGTGTTGCGCTGTTGTTGCTCAGCTTTTTCTCAAGGCTTATCATACCGATAATATATTTAGTGACCTGCATATTGCGGCTATTGCTGCCGTTATCCAATTGCTCAATCATGCTTCTAAAGCCAACTTCAAGGACGTCATAACCGCCAAATATATCTATCGGAGAGTCACTGTCAACCCGCACAATTGAACGTAAAGAAGCATCGAAAGCAACCGCATCGGGGCATAATCCTTTGGTTGCAATTTTATCAAGGAGGTAAGCCGCCTGGCAGATGGCTGCAAAAGCAAGACAACGAGACTCTAGATTGTTAAATGGCATAAATTTTCTCTATTAATATGTTAGGGTCTTTTAAAAAATTATTTCTGCAAATGCTGCTCAATGATAGCACCGCCTAAACACACTTCATGGTTATAAAATACAGCTGACTGTCCCGGCGTTACTGCCGCTTGGGGAGTGTCAAAAATAACCTCTAAGGTATCATCATCAAGCGGCGTTACTGTACAGGGGATATCTTGTTGACGGTAACGCGTCTTGACTGTACATCTAAAGGTTGATTTTTTAGGGGTTCTGTCAACCCAGTCACACTGTTTGGCAATCAAACCGTAGGAGAATAGGGCGGGATGATCCGCACCCTGGGCAACCAATAAACGATTGTTGTCCATATCTTTGCCAACAACATACCATGGATCTTCACTGGAGTTTTGTAATCCGCCAATGCCTAAACCTTTACGCTGACCAAGGGTGTGATACATCAAACCCTGATGCTGGCCAATCACTTCTCCGCTAGGTGTCACTATATCACCCGGTTGTGCGGGTAAATATTCTTGTAAAAAGTCAGTAAATTTACGTTCGCCAATAAAGCAGATACCCGTACTGTCTTTTTTATTATGGGTGATCAAATCTTGTTGTTCTGCGATCCGGCGCACTTCCGGCTTTTCTAATTCACCAACAGGAAAGAGGGTTTTTGCGATTTGTTTTTCACCAACGGCATAGAGGAAGTAGCTTTGGTCTTTATTATTATCTAAACCCCGCAATAACTGCACGTGGCCGTCGACTTCACTACGTCGCACGTAATGACCCGTGGCGATATAGTCCGCCCCGAGATCTTCCGCGGCGAACTCTAAAAATGCTTTAAATTTAATTTCTTTGTTGCACATAATATCTGGATTTGGCGTACGACCCGCTTTGTATTCGGCAAGAAAATGCTCAAATACATTATCCCAGTATTCTGCTGCAAAATTAATAGTATGTAGGGGGATGCCTAATTTATCACAGACAGACTGCGCATCTTTAAGGTCTTGGGCAGCGGCGCAATACTGATCGGTATCATCCTCTTCCCAGTTTTTCATGAATAGCCCTTCTACCTGGTACCCTTGCTGTAGTAATAAATACGCAGATACTGAGGAATCAACACCGCCGGACATTCCGACGATCACTTTAACTTGGCTATTGTCTGTCATAAATAATTCTCCTACTACTAATTAGAGCGAGATTTTAGCAGAAATTAAACAAGAAAACAGGATGGATTCTTGTTCTTATTATTAATAAAAAAAGCATTAATATCTGACTCTTGATAGGGGGTTATTATCTATTACCCGAATGTTTTTTAGTCAATCAGGAATTCTTGATAAAGGTGAATTAATGACAGTGATGATCTTGGGCTCATTAGTGACGTTTTGCCCCTGGATCCGCGTTGATATTTTTATTTATCGCGATTGTTGATTTAATGCTAATGAAAGATATTTAACTGAGGGAGATAGACTGAAAATGAATACCAAATACACGCATTTTAGATGCATTTGTGGTGCTTAAAATGAATGCCTAGCTGGACACAACAGGCTGTTTTAGTCTTAGCTTGATTAAGTTATATTTATTGCAAAATTTCGACTGTATCCAGTAATGCCTCCATTAAGCAACGGCAAGTTTATTCTGCCGACCAGGAGGACGGTTATCTGCATACGCAACTTTCTTTTATAATCCGGAAGATCATTATTTTATACCCGTAAAATTAATATTGAATTATCTATTATTAGTAGTAGCATTAGCGCTTCCAACCCGCCGAATATAAGTGAAGGTCAGACCTTGTCACATCGTGCCCATCTGTTTTCTCTGCGTATCGCTTATGCGATGCGAGAATCTTTTATAAACAATACTTATTCATTACCGGATCTGCTCAAAGATTTTTTGTCCGGGATATCCGTCGGCATTATCGCCATTCCGCTGGCAATGGCGCTTGCTATTGCTTCCGGGGTTCCCCCGCAATATGGTCTGTACACCGCAGCGGTAGCAGGTATTTTGATTCCACTGGTTGGCGGCTCCCGTTTTAGCGTCTCAGGTCCGACTGCTGCATTTGTGGTAATCATTCAACCCATTGTTCATCAATATGGCTTGTCTGGTTTACTGGTCACAACCGTCCTGTCCGGTATTCTGCTGCTCGCGATGGCTTTTTTACGGTTGGGGCGATATATCGAATATGTGCCGCAAGCCGTTACCTTAGGGTTCACGGGCGGTATTGCTGTGGTCATTGCCATTTTACAAGTTGATGAATTTCTCGGTATAGAGATCACCGAGTTTCCTACCCATTTTTATGAAAAAGTAGGGGTATTAATTGCTCAGATACCGTCATTTGATATGACTTCATTATTCGTAGGCGGGATAACCCTGCTGGTATTGGTTATCTGGCCCTATTTTATCAAATCAATTCCGCCACATTTACCCGCGCTGATCGTTGGCGGTTTATCTGCTGTGCTGCTTGAGTCATTACATTTGCCCGTCGCAACCATTGGCTCAACTTATCAATTTTTATTTGCCGATGGCTCAATGGGTCACGGTATTCCGCCTTTTATGCCAAATTTTGAGTTTCCCTGGCTGCGGCAGTTGCCCGGCGATCCTGTCTTAATATGGAATCTTTCACTCTTTTCCGATCTTCTCTCTGCTGCTGTTGCGATCGCTGCACTCGGGGCGATCGAATCGTTACTTTGCGCCGTTGTCCTTGATGAAATGAGCCAAACTCGCCATAGCGCAAACAGTGAATTATTGGGGCAGGGTATTGGTAATATTATTACTCCTTTTTTAGGCGGGATCACTGCGACCGGCGCCATTGCCCGATCTGCCACAAATTATAAAAGCGGTGCCAAAAGCCCTATGTCCGGCGTTTTTCATGGGATTTTTATCCTATTGGCTATTTTATACGCCGCTCCTATTTTATCTTATATCCCAATGCCCAGTATGGCGGCTTTATTGCTTATCGTGGCATGGAAAATGGGCGAATTTCACAAATCACTTAACCTACTGAAAACAGCCAGTAAAAGTGATATTGCGGTGTTTCTTACCTGTTTTTCACTGACTATTTTATTTGATATGGTGATTGCTATTATTGCCGGTATTATGCTCGCTTCACTCTTATTTGTGCGCAGCATGTCAGAACTGACTGAACTTAAAAATAGCACTGACAAATATTTTCCAGTGCAGCCCGTCGGTCAATTATTTAAAGTTTTTGATATTAATGGACCGCTTTTTTTTGCTGCGGCTGATAGGATTTTTGGCGAATTAGCCTTCTTATTAACCTATCAATGTCATGGCATTTTATTAAATCTGGAAAACGCATCCATGATTGATTCGGGTGGTATTTCATCATTATTAAAATTAATAGAGCAATGTGACGCTTCAGGTACTAAAATTCACCTTTGTAATATGAATAGACCGGTTGCACGGGCGCTGATTAAAGCCAGGCTGAAGGGGGATAACCGGATCGCTCTGTTTTCCTCTGTTCAAGAGGCTAAAGCAGCCTTTTTGCCAGTCTAATAGTGATACCAAAAGAACTAAAAAGGTGATCATCCTTGCTGGTTAAAATTATCCCTAACTGCGTTGTGAGTTTTGAAGTGAGAACAACTATCTCCTGCAACTCACGCCTTGTTAGTGCTAATTTTTCCTTCTCAATCATTGATCACTTCATTAATTCTTTTGGTATGAGTTAACTTGGCAAGGCTCTGCTCAGCATCCCATTGTAAAATAATGGGGGAGCATAAAGTGTTGATTGCGAACAGCAATAGATAACCACAGAGTCCATCTCGAAAGGGCTTTGTGCGTAAACCCGCCTTTTTATTTTATCAAATACATTAATCATGGCTGTAAATCGGTAAACAAACAGCTGTGGCGATATGATTTGCAAACTTGGAAAGGCTGGTGGATAGATCGTGCTGTCA
>DATBNI010000047.1:0-2292 GCA_036554425.1 Psychromonas sp. | reverse complement strand
TCATTAACCGTGATTATCGTGAAATCATCTATAATCGTCCTGCAGAGGCACAACCCTGGCAGGCATTACAGATGCAAATTCTAACCTGTATCAGCAGCGGTCAGGATAAGTATATTGAGCAAGATTATTTTTTTTCGCGAGCGGGAAAAAAGATCCCGGTCAGCTACAGTATTTCGGTGGTAAAGGATAAATATTCGCTCTTTAAAGCAATCGTAGCCTTTCATAATATTTCCACGCGACTGCTTGAAGCCGAAAACATGCGCACTTTACTGGCCTCGCTGCCGATTGCTACCTTTTTACTTAATCAAAAGAGGAAGGTCATTGAAGTCAATGCTGCGGGTGAGAAATTGTTGGGTTATAAAAAAGATCAAATATTAAATAAACAGATGGTTGAATTTGCTCCGGAAGACAGTAAAGATAGCCAATTACGCATACTGAATGACTATTTTGCAGATCCCAAAGATATGCATGTTACGCAAGATAAAAGCATAATGATTCAGCAGGAATCGGGCAATATTATTGAGGTTAATGTTGTTTTATCCCAGGTGAAATTAGGCGAGGAGACTATTTTCGTGATCAGCATGCGGGATATTACCGAAGCTAACCACACCAATCATTTACTGCTTAAAGCCAAGGAGTTGGCGGATGATGCCAGCCGCGCCAAATCTGAATTTCTAGCCAATATGAGCCATGAAATTCGCACCCCAATGAACGCTATTATCGGCATGTCACAGCTTGCGTTAGAAGGATTTTTACAAAAAAAAGAGCGTAATTACATGACTAAGGTGCATGGTGAGGCAAGCAGTCTGCTGGGTATTATTAATGATATTTTAGACTATTCAAAAATAGAAGCCGGCAAATTAGAGTTGGAAAAAAGGCCATTTAATCTAACCTCCCTATTTGGCAGTGTAAACACGCTTTTTGCGCAGAAAATGCAGCATAAAGGGCTCAGCTTATTTTATCGTATTGAAGAAGATGTGCCGCTTAACCTGCTTGGTGATGCCTTGCGCTTAAAACAAATTTTTATCAATTTAGTAGGTAATGCGGTCAAATTTACTGAACGGGGTGAGATAGCTCTAAAAGTGAGTGTGGCTGAATGCGATGCCTCCAATGTTAGGCTGCAAATATCGGTCCAGGATAACGGTGTTGGTATGACAGCGGAGCAGCAAAGCAAATTATTTAGCGCATTTTCACAGGCGGACGCCTCAACAACACGGAAATATGGTGGTACTGGGTTAGGGTTGTCGATCTGCAAAAACTTAGTGACCTTGATGGGCGGAGATATTTGGATAGAAAGCCGCGCAGGGCAGGGCAGTGAATTTTTCTTTACCGTTTGCTTAGAGATCGACCCGAACAGGGAGGCTGACAGCATTGTGGGTGCTGAAGACATTAGTCACATGCAAAGTCAACAAACACTGTTCGGCGCACATATACTTTTAGTGGAAGATAATGCCCTTAACCAGGAGCTGGCCACAACCCTGTTAAAAGCAAAAGGCATAAGGGTTGACCATGCTAAAGACGGTGCGATAGCCGTTGAAAAAACGCGTAAAAATAGCTATCACGCTATCTTGATGGATATGCAAATGCCGGTGATGGACGGTTATCGTGCGACCGCCGCAATCCGTCAGTTTAACAAAAAGATTCCCATTATCGCGATGACCGCGAATGTAATGGATGGTGAGCGGGAGAAGGTGGCAGCTGCCGGCATGAACGATTATATTAGCAAGCCGATTGATGTGCCGCTCATGTTTAAAGTCTTACTGAAATGGATTGAGCGGGATAGTGTGATTATTTCTGAACTTGAGGGCGGGCTGCACTCTTTAGCGCATTTTAATGAAATAGATCAAAAGTCAGGTTTGGCGGTGTGTGGTGATAATTTAGACTTATACATTAATATCCTGACTAAATTTAAAGCATTAAATACGCATTTTACGGTTGGTTTTAAGCAACTGTGTTTGGCTTCCAAGTGGCAAGATGCTCAGCGCATGGCGCATAGTTTAAAAGGAACGGCTGGCAATATTGGCGCGACCGGTTTATACCGGCTTTGCCATAACCTGGAGCTTCTCTGCCAAGATGGTGAAAATAAGCAGGATATTGAAAAACTGGTGGCTCAAATCGAGACGCACTTATGCAAGGTAAGCGATGAAATTGCTGTGATGCAAGCATCACAGGCAAAGCTGCAGCAACCAATGCTGGCTAACAAAGGGCAATTAAGTACGCTGGAAATCGAACAAAAATTACAGATATTACAGTCGCGGGTGAATAATTTCGATACCAGTGCATTGGATATTG
>DATBNI010000030.1:0-15441 GCA_036554425.1 Psychromonas sp. | reverse complement strand
CGGGCAACGGCCGCCCAATGGACTGAAAAGTTTTTCGCCCCATAATAATGGGCTTACCCAATGTGACTCGTTTAAAAAACATTAAATCGGCAGGTAAATGCCATGGCATTTTATTATCCAAGCCAATTACCCTATTTTCAGCCATCGCAACAATCATTGAAACCTTCATAACTCACCCTGTTCTATTATTTTACAGGAAGATTACCATATAAGACTTCTACAATTAATCTTTCAATTTCTGTTGGCGCTGTTAATCTGTTTTGACAATCTCCCCTGCGGCTATTTTTAATCAAAACGGAAGTTGTTCAATGCCTAGCAGGACCGATTTCCCCTGATCCAAAATAGATTATATAATAAATAAAGTGGGCCTTATTAATCATTGTCTAAAGTAGAGACTAAAATCATAAGCACTTGTTATTGCTTGATTAACCCTTTAAAATATTTTTTAGGATATGACATGAGGGACTAAGATGACTATTTCAGTAAAAAAAGGAATTTTCTCCAGCCTGGCGATCATCGCATTTCTACTCTGGTTAGTATCAATTTGGTGGGGATTGCCCCCTTCTGCCTATGATGTAAAAGCGAACGCGCAAACAACTGCCAAAATAAATAACCATAAAATAGTAGCTGGTTATACAACAACGACAACTTTAATTGATGTCACAAGCTGGTTAATTGAAAAACCCGGCGGCTTCATTTCAAATGATGTCACACCGCCCGGCTTATTCATGGATAATATGCCGGCTTTTGAATATGGTGCGCTTGAGCAAATAAGAGATTTAGCATTAGCAATGCGTTTAGATTTCAGCCGTTCACCGTCCCAGTCAACGGGCGATAAAGATTTAGAAAAAGCGCAGGAAAAAATCAATACTTCCCATAAAAACTGGGCGCTACCCGGTGCTGAAAAGGAGTACCGGCAAGCTATCGCTTCCCTGCTGCATTATCGAGCGCGTTTAGTTGAAAAGAGTAAAAGCGATGCCCAATTTTATCCCAGAGCAGATAATTTAAATGCCTGGTTAGGTGCGCTGGAAAAACGTTTAGGCTCTCTTTCCCAACGCTTAAGCTTAAGCAGTTATAACACCGCATTAGCCGGTAGCCAGCAATCAAGCGAAACCGCAGGGCAGCAAACACCCTGGTTTCAAATTGATGACGTGTTTTATGAAAGTCGCGGTGCAACCTGGGCTATTGTGCATTTTTTGAAAGCCGTCGAGGTGGACTTCAGCGAAGTCTTAAAAAAGAAAAATGCACAGGTCAAATTAAAGCAGATAATTAAAGAATTAGAACTAACCCAAGCTGCGCTGTGGAGTCCGGTTATTTTAAATGGCAGTGGCTTTGGTCTATTAGCAAACCACTCATTGGTGATGGCAGATTATGTATCGCATGCCAAGGTTGCATTAATAGATCTGCGCCGTTTATTAGAACAGGGTTAAAAGCATTTTTCAAAAATAACGATAGGGCACGTCAGGCCCTATCATGCCGGAGCTGTTTTTAGAAAAAACGGATCCTAAAACAGTCACAATGCGCCTTCCTTATCACTCGTTACGAGGTCTTTATGCCCAATACCTTATATTCATTCCGCCGTTGCCCTTATGCAATTCGTGCTCGTTTAGCCATAGCGGTCAGTTCACAGCCGGTTTTTTTACGTGAAATAATGCTTAAAAATAAACCGCCAGAAATGTTGGCCCTTTCAAGCAAAGGCACAGTCCCTGTGCTGCAACTGGCTGATGGGACTGTACTCGATGAAAGCTTAGATATTATGGTTTGGGCGCTAGAGCAGCGCGATCCAAACGCCTGGTTACAGGGCAGTTTAACTGAAATGTTAAACTTGATTGATGAAAATGATTTTGAATTTAAAGACTGGCTAGATAAGTACAAATATGCGGATCGTTTTCCACAATACCCGGCGCTTTATTACCGCGAGCAGGCAGAAGAGTTTTTACTGCAATTAGAAAATCGCCTCAGCAATAGCCCTTATCTTTTCGGTCAGCAAATCAGCCTGGCCGATATGGCTATATTACCCTTTATACGGCAATTTTCCGGCGTTGATAAAGACTGGTTTGTGCAAAGCCCCTATCCGTTCCTGAAGGTCTGGTTAGACAACTTCATCAACTCGACATTATTTAACTCTGTGATGAAAAAATATCCAATCTGGCTTGAATCCGGCCAACAAAGCACCTTTCCGGAAACTCAGTCATCCGCCAGCTTTATCGTCTAAGCTGCAGATTCGTAGCCTGCGTGCAGTTAAGACCTTTGAATGTTCAATAGCGTTAAAGCATCAAAATATTTGAACAAACTGTTCTTTTTCTCTATCTTTGTTTATCAAATGGTTAATCTACAATAAACTGGTTTAATTAATACCTTGTTGGGTCACATTTAAAAAGGGCAGTAAATGTCACAAGCAGTTAAAAAATATAATAAAACCGCTAAACTCCTGCATTGGATTTCAGCCCTGTTGGTTATTGGTTTATTTAGTTTAGGGTTGTGGATGGTTGATCTGAGTTATTACAATGACTGGTATAAAACCGCCCCCTACATACATAAATCTGTTGGCCTGTGTTTATTTGCCCTGACCCTGCTGCGGATTATTTGGAAACTGTTAACCGCCCATCCCGAAATTGAAGGTGAAAAATGGGAAATAAAAGCGGCTAAAATAGCCCATTTCACTCTTTATCTTTTATTGTTCTGTATTTTTATTTCAGGCTATCTGATTTCAACTGCCGATGGTCGCGCGATTTCAGTATTTAATTGGTTTTCCGTGCCGGGTTTTGGCTCATTTATTGAAAACCAGGAAGATATTGCCGGCGTTTTTCATTACTACCTGGCATTTACATTGATTGGCTTAGCAGCTTTGCACGCTTTAGCTGCCCTAAAACATCACTTTATTAACAAAGACAATACACTCAAAAAAATGCTCTAACTTAAACTCGAATAGGAATGAAATAATGAAAAAATCACTTATCGCAGCCGCACTCAGCACAGTGCTGTTTTTGCCAACCTTCGCCAACGCCGCTGACTACACAATTGATGGCGCACATGCTTCAATCAATTTTAAAGTAAGCCACTTAGGTTACAGCTTTATTCAAGGTCGTTTTAACAAATTCGACGGTCAATTTAGTTACGATGAAGCTAATGTTGAAGCCTCTAAAATAACCGTAAACGTCGATACCAGCAGCCTGGACTCAAACCATGCAGAGCGTGATAAACATATTAAAAGTGACGACTTTATCAATGCCGGTAAATTTGCTGAGGCGAAATTTGTCAGCCAAAAAGTCACTAAAAATGCGGATGGCAGCTTAGCTGTTAGCGGCAATTTAACACTGCACGGGATCACTAAACCTGTGACTATTGATGCTAACTTTGTTGGTGCAGGTGAAGATCCCTGGGGCGGATACCGTGCAGGTTTTCAAGGCACAACGCGTTTACAGCTAGTTGACTTTGATATTCAGGTAATGGGTCCTGCAAGTTATGTGGATATGGAATTAAACGTTGAAGGCGTGCGTAACTAACCTTAATATTTAAAAATGGCAAACCCGCAAAGCTTTGCCATTTTATTTTTAAAAAACAAGTGATCACCTTTTTAGTTCTTCTGCTGTAAGCATTCACTTCAGCACAGTGAGAAAAACAATCTCCTTATCCCGCATCTTAACTTGAACACGGCAGTTATCTGAGAATTCTTTTTGAACAATTTTCATTGCTAATACATTTTCTATCTGACGCTCCACTTCACGCCTTAATGGCCGCGCACCATAGATAGGATCAAAACCGTCTGCTGAGAGTTTATCAATAACCGCATTATCAACTTCGAGCACAATTCCCCTCAGTTTCATCCGTTCGACTAATTCAGCGACAAACATCTTGGCTATCCGGTGCACATGATCTTTTTCTAAATAATGGAAAACGATGATGTCATCAAGCCGATTAAGAAACTCTGGTTTAAAAAACTTCTTAACTTCGTGCATCACTAAATCCTGTGTCTCCTTGTAGTTTAGGGTATCCGAGTGAATAAATCCTATCGGACGCTTGTCAGGGGAGAGCGATCCCGTGCCCAGGTTAGAAGTCCCTATGATAACGGTATTGCGAAAGGAAACCTTACGCCCTTTCGCATCCGTTAATTGTCCATCTTCGAGAATTTGCAGTAACATATTAAACACATCCGGATGGGCCTTCTCCATCTCATCCAACAAGACTACTGTATAAGGGTTATGGCGTACACGTTCAGTTAATTGCCCCCCCTCCCCATAACCAATGTACCCTGGCGGTGCACCAATCATTTTAGATACTTCATGTCTCTCCATGTACTCCGACATATCCAGACGGATAATTCTTGATTCATCATCTAATAAAAAGGCGGCCAAGGCACGGGCGAGTTCGGTTTTCCCTACCCCGGTAGGACCCAGAAAAAGGAACGAGCCAATAGGACGACGACTGGATGTAATGCCTGCGCGATTTCTCCGAATAGCATCAGCGACAGCGCGGACAGCATCCTCCTGACCGACTATCCTCTGATGCAATTTTTCTTCCATTCTGGCTAGTTTTTCTGATTCCGATTCAACCATTCGCGCGACCGGGATACCCGTCCAGCGCGCCACCACTTCGGCAATATCATCCTGCGTGACCATTGCATCTTCTTTAGCCTGCCCCTGTTGCCATTCACTGCGGGCATCTTTAAGCTTTTGATCGATCTTTAAAATCTCCATCTGCGTTGCTGCTACCTGTTCAAAATTCTGCTCATTAAATGCACCTGTCTTATCATGTAATAACCCTTGATGCTTGCGTTCAAGATCCCGTAAATTGTGAGGAATAGCAGTAAGGCGAAGGTGTTTACGTGCGCCTGCTTCATCAATCAAGTCAACCGCCTTGTCGGGTAAACAGCGATCCGCAATATAACGCTCAGAAAGTCGCGCTGCGGCTTCAAATGCCGATAACGCATAATGAACATCATGGTGCTTTTCATAACGCGGGGCAGCCCCCTGCAAAATAGCAATGGTTTCCTCGATACTCGGCTCCCGTACTAAAATCGGATGAAAGCGGCGCTCAAGCGCTTTATCTGCTTCTATATATTTTTGGTATTCATCCAGGGAGTCAGCACCGATAACCTGCAGGGTTCCCTGAGCCAGCGCGGTCTTCAGCAGACTGGGAGCATCAATACCGCCGGATCCGGCATTCGCGCCAACTACTGTATGTAATTCATCAATAAACAGGATAACCTTGCCTCCCGCTTCAATGACTGCATCACGTACAGATTTCAGGCGCTCCTCAAATTCACCACGCATCGAAGCCCCGGCCACCAGCTCTCCCATATCCAGCGCGAGCAAACGCTTGTTTAGCTGGGTATCGGGCACATCCGCATCCACAATCCGCTGCGCCAAGCCTTCGACAATGACCGTTTTACCCACCCCGGGTTCACCAATCAAGGCGGGATTGTTTTTCTTGCGCCGGGACAAGGTTTGGATAATCAGCTCGATCTCCTCCTCCCTGCCAATAACAGGATCTAACTCCCCCTTGCGCGCCATCTCGGTGAGATCTTTAGTATAAATATCCAATACGTCGGGTTTTCCTTCTGCATCTTGACTGTTTAGCTGATGCCCCCTTCTGATATGCTTTAATGCCTTACGCGCCTGGTCAACGCTGATACCTTCACCGCTCAGAAAATCAGCAACGGGCCCCGCATCCTTATGAAAAAGAGCCAGAAATAAAGTGCCTGTACCTATATAGTCATCGCCAAAGTTCTTAGCCTCGTCATAGGCAACCCGGAACACTTCGACTATCTCCTGAGAAGCCAAGATTTGCTTTGGCTGTACATTGCTTGCGGGCGGGTAGTTTTGCCTTATCTGGCCGATGATACGCAACGGGGCATCATCCTCATCCGCCAATAACTCCTTCACTATCTTATGCGCTTCACTGTCCTGCTGAGAAAGTAACGCGACCAGCAAAAAATCGGCCGTCAGTATATTCAGCCGCAGGCTTCCTAACTCTGCAAAAGCAATCTCCAAACAGGCAATCACCTTTTGGGTACTCTTCTGAACATAATTATGCAGCATGGCTCCTTTGGCCTCAGGGTTATTCCAATCGGACATAATAAAATTCCTTAGGTTGTGATTTCATGAACTAGAAGATTAGGCTTACTTATAATTCTAGTATCCTTCATTAGCCCTGCACTATTATTTTTGAAACGCTAACCTTATTACTTACCTAAACAAGGATAATGGTTATAAATATCGAAACATCATTTATAAATCAATATAACAACTACTGGAATATAAAATTATGCAGTCTAATATTTAACTAGGCCTCTCTATAATCAGGCTGTTTTTTATACCCTTCTTTTTAATAATTTTTCAGATAAAAGTTCAATAAGGCAGCTCTAGCATGGACTATAAAGACTATTACAAAATAATGGGTCTAAAGCGCGATGCTTCCGAGGAGGAGATCAAACGCGCATACCGAAAGTTAGCGCGTAAATATCATCCTGACGTCAGTAAAGAACCCGATGCTGAAGCTAATTTTAAAGAGGTATCCGAGGCCTATGAAGTGCTTAGGGATCCCAAAAAACGCGCAACCTACGACAGTTTAGATCCGAATTTAAAATCTTGGCAGCAATTCGGCAGACAAGCAGACAGAGATGCAAGTTTTGAGTTTAGCAGAGGAGGATTTGGCGATCTCCATGGCAGTGCCTTTAGCGATTTTTTTGAAGAATTGTTTGGTCATAAAGGTCAGCGCACTGATTTTAACAAGAGTGCGCAGTTTAATGCCCGCGGATCTGATCACCATGCCAAAGTACAGATCGACTTAGAAGATACCTTTTACGGTGCAACGCGCAGTATTAATCTGCAAATACAGGAAGCAGATAGTCGAGGGAAAATACAGACAATCAACCGCACCCTTAATGTTAAAATTCCCAAGGGAATTAAAGATGGGCAACAGATTCGCCTTTCCGGACAAGGTTCTGTCGGTCTGGGACAGGGTGCAAAAGGCGATCTCTATCTGGAGGTTCATTTTAAACCTCACTCCCTTTACCGACCCGATCAAAAAGACCTGCATATGCAGCTGCCTGTGACGCCCTGGGAAGCGGCGCTGGGCGCAACGGTACAGCTTCCGACTCCCGCTGGCGTGGTAGATCTTAAAATTTCACCGGGATCAAACAGTGGCAGCAAGCTGCGCTTAAAAGGCCGGGGTATCCCAGGTAACCCTGCCGGGGATATCTATGTAACACTCAGTATCGTAACCCCGCCAGCGACCAATGCGGCAGCCAGAAAACTTTATGAAGAGATGGCAAAGACAATGGCATTTAACCCAAGAGCTAAAATGGGGGTATAAAGCATGATCAAACAAAGCGTATTATCCGGGATGATTGTTGAGGAAGGTAGCATTTTCACCCTGGAGGAACTTAGTCATGCCTGTGGTAAGCCTGCCGAGTGGATTTTAACTTTAGTGGAAGAAGGTGTCATTGAGCCGGTGAAAAACAATCAAAAGCATTGGAAATTTAGCGGATACTGCCTGCGCCGCGTCCGTATTGTGCAACGACTCGAATCGGATCTCGGTGTTAATCTTGCCGGTGCCGCACTCGCGTTAGAATTGCTGGAAGAAGTTGAAACCCTTAGAAATAAAATTGCATTATTGGAGCACTAAATTGTCACTTTATACCTTTGCACTGAGCAAACATTGGTCAACAAATTTGACCTGTCAAGCACTATTTTGTAAGCTATTAAATTGCTCAAAGCCCCCTCTTTCCCATAATATTTTTGATTAACATTAAGGAAAAAATATGAAGATGAAATCACCCCAGCTATTTGCGATGCTGTTTTGCTTGGGTTTAAGTTACACCGCGAATGCAGCAATACCCAATGTGACTGCCGAGGGAAAACCTTTTCCATCTCTTGCGCCAATGTTGAAAAAAGTAAATTCCGCAGTGGTTAATATTTCCACCTATTCAACCAAACAGGCGTTAGTGAATCCATTGTTAAACGATCCTTTTTTCAGGCACTTTTTTAATATTCCTGAGCAGGATGATTTACAACAGCAAGCGCCTCAAAAACGCCAGCAAAGTGCAGGTTCCGGAGTGATAATTAATGCCAAAGACGGCATAGTCATGACTAATTACCATGTGATAAAAGACGCTGACGAAGTACAAGTCTCACTGATCGACGGACGCACTTATAAGGCGAAAATAATAGGTTCAGACCCTGAATTAGATATTGCCATACTGGCAATAAAAGCGGCAAAACTTACCCAGGTCACAATATCCGAATCCCTTCTTTTAGAAGTAGGTGATTTTGTGGTTGCCATAGGCAATCCTTTTGGTTTAGGTCAAACTGTGACCACGGGTATTGTCAGTGCGCTGGGGCGGAGTGGTTTGGGAATAGAAGGTTATGAAAACTTTATTCAAACCGATGCCTCTATTAATCCGGGTAATTCCGGCGGAGCACTGGTGAATTTGAATGGTGAATTAGTCGGTATCAATACGGCTATTATTGCTCCGGCTGGCGGGAATATAGGCATAGGATTTGCCATTCCAATCAATATGGCTAATGCGAGCATGCAGCAAATCATAAAATACGGAGAGGTTAAGCGCGGGCAGATTGGTGTTGCTATCCAAGATATTAGCCGAGATTTAAGAGAAGCACTGGAGCTTGAAAATGGTCAACTGGGGGTACTTGTTGCCGGTGTGACAAAAGGCTCTCCCGCTGAACAAGCGGGTTTAATCCCGGGCGATATCATCACCAAGGTTGACGGTCAGCTGACCAAATCTACCGGACAGTTGCGCAGCCTAATAGGCCTTAAAAATATCGGAGATACGGTCAAAATCACCCTATTGCGTGATGCTATTCAAAAAACAGTGGATGTTAAAATTGGCAAACCGCAAACCTTGAGTGCTGTAGATTCATCCGGGAAATTACATCCTTTACTCGCGGGCGCTTCATTTGCCAATAATAACAAGGGTAAGGGGGTAAAAGTAGTTGAAGTACAAGCAAATTCTCCGGCCGCCTACAGTGGACTAGAGGCAGGTGATGTGATTATCGCCACGAATAAACGCCGCGTTGATGATTTATTATCCTTCAAAAAAGCGCTGGGAATGGCTAAGAACAGTATATTATTACAGGTTAACCGCAATGGTATGTCTTTATTTATTGCCATTCGATAATTAAGAATATGCGTATTTAACTCTGTGCTTAAATTAACTATAGCCAAACTACTTGAAGATGTAGATTCTGCATCTTCAAGTAATTTGGGTATAACAACAGAATTAAACTCGATTTCCTTAAATACAGTCCTCCCGCCTTTATCCACTCTGACAGTCGTTCTCAACGCTATTGCACCCTTAAATTAATAAAAATCACTAGGGCTGAAGTTTAGGGCTAATCAGATAAAAACAAGCTTAATCTGTTCCGCTTTTTTCACTGTAAATAAGCCATGCCGGATAATACAGTCCCCATTGAATCGCGAATGATCTGAGTAGGAATATAATAGTGACGGCGTAAATGATGTTAAAGCCATGCAGAGGGAAATAATAACGGAGCAGGCAAAATACAACGGCTCCGAGCAGCGCGGGAGTCGCATAGAATTCTCGGCCTAAAAGCAAAGGCATTCTGCCTGTCAGTATGTCACGGATCATGCCGCCCGCTATTCCGGTGATAACGCCCATTAATACAGCAACTGGCTCAGAGAAGCCTAGAAGAAGTGTTTTCTCCGTTGCAAGCACGGTAAAAAGTGACAGGCCGAATGCATCAACAAACAGCAGAAGCTTCAGTGCATGACTGACATGCCGGATCAGAAAAAATGTAATGACCGAGGCCGACACGGATACCCATAAATAAAGCAAATCGTTAGTCCAGAATGCCGGGCCGGTGTCTATAATGACATCACGCAGCGTGCCGCCTCCGAGCGCGGTAACAACTCCCAGTAGGACAATACTGAATATATCCATCCCTGTTTTAGCGGCTGCGATCACCCCGGTTATGGCAAAAGCGGCTATTCCGATTAACCCCAGATAATAAGTCATCATTTTTTACTGCCTGTAAAGAGTCTATTTCAGCACAAGAAATACTGAAAACTCCAGCGGTTGGGGATTGGCGAGGTTTTTTCTTTTAGAAAAAACAGCCATAAGAACAAAACGTCAGTTTACTCGCACTGCCTAGTTCAATACTGTTAGTAAAAACTAATAACGTCCCATACCTATACCCAGACCATGGAAAATGCCACCAAATAACACACCGAATACCATAAAAACAAAAGACAATATAATAAAGGCAGGAATTGATGCAATTGCTAGTTTAACCAGAAAAATAACCATAGACATAAATGGCATTTTTATATCTACAATTGTTACTTCTTGTTTTTCATCACGCTGAATATCAGACATATTAACTCCTCATCAGTAACATTATTTAGAACCAGTTTTGCATACAAAATTAATTCTAAATATTCAACAACTCCAGTATTTGGAAGAGATTTAGATTTACTATAATGAATTCACACCGCAAACACTGATATCCAGGTTGGCATGGCTTTTTGCAAAAACAATAACAGCCGTTACAGGGACAGTTTAACGATCTGTTAAGTACCTTACTCAATGATTACATTAGGAAATGGAGCCTTTCCACTGCCTAATGTTATGTCATGTCCTACCGCAATGATTTATTATGAGGGTCTGCGTTTTAATCTCTTGCTTATTAAATTCTGATCCCTCAATAAGAACATCTGGATACAGACTTGAAACACTTAAGTTTCAGGTACCCATGCTTTCTTTATTGAACTATGTATATTGACACCATCAATTCATGTTCAGCGCAAAACGCTTGCTGGCCTTTGGACTCTCAATCTTGAAATACTGTAACACCTTATTGAAATCACTCCAGTGATAACTTTGCCGACCACTTCGCCTTTTCAACCATTTATCAAAAGGTTTGTCTGTCCTCAATCAGTTTTTGATACGTTTCCCCATTGCATCGCTTGCCCAATAGCCTCATTTAAGAGTTTCCAATTTAAAAGGCTTTGTTGATATTCTCCTGCTTTTCCTTGAAACCTAATACCATAACTTTTAAGACGAAATGCTAAAATCGCATAAAAGGCATCTACCGCCCCAGCTGACTCAAACATATACGGCATCTTTGCTTCTTTGAAAATTTCTTCAACCCTAGCTAACTCATCTTCAATATTTTTACTGAGTTCTATTTCTTTTGATCTTTGCTTCAACGTGAAGGGAAGCTGGCTACGAAGGTTCATAAACCCTGAATGCATCTCTGAACATAAACTTCTAGCAAGAGATCGCTCTTTAACATTTTCCGGATACAAACCACCATTAGAATATTCATTTATATATTCTGTTATAGCTAATGAATCATGTATGACAATAGTGCCGTCAATTAATGCAGGAACGAGTCCCGTTGGCGAATATTTTAAAATTTTTGACTGATAATTAGCACAATTTAAATCTATAACTTGTTCTGAGGCTTGTACTTTTCCTAATTGTAAACATATCCAAGCCCTTAACGACCATGTTGAATCCGTTCCTACAATTAATTCCACTGCAAACCTCCAATGCTCTAAAATTGATGAACCTATAACAAGCTGCATAATTTTTTATTTTCAGACCGTCTCTATAAAATACAAAGCACATTAATTTACATTTCATTGATATTCAATCAGTTAATTAGGTTTTTAATAACAGATTGGTTAAATTGCGTGATAAATCGGTTTATTGAGAATCTATAACAGATATTTTTGGCTTGAAAAAATTTACTATATGTCCAGTAGACGTACTCTACACCTTAGCAGCGAGAGCTCTGCTTGACAGATATTGATAATTTTTGTTGTGAAAAACGAACAAGTGCTCGCTGTGCATGGCTCGCATCGGGTGATGTCTCAAAAACACACAGATTGTGATATATAAACTTGATTTTTTTTGAAAATTGACTGTAATGAACAGTTCTAGCCTCTGCATTGAGTCCTTAATGCAAAGGGATTCTTTCATTCGCGGCAGTGAAGTCAGGCTATTTTAACAATATTAAAGTGCTTGGCTCCATACACATAAATTAGATCTACTTAATGAATTAAGGTGAAATTGTGTTTTCTTTACAACAAATGTCCGAAATCATGTCTGCTATCCCTGATCCCGTATACATTTTGACTCGAACTGGCCGTTATGCTGCAATATTAGGTGGCTCAGATTCACGCTATTATCACCGTAGCAGCAACTTGGTCGGGAAATCTATCAGAGATGTGCTAAATGAAAAAAAAGCAGATTGGCTTATCAGGAAAATTAATAAAGCATTGAATGTTGATTACCTTCAGGTGGTTAAATATAACCAGACAGGAGATGATGTTCAGGAAGTAAATGAAAATAAATTTAACCGTCTGATCTGCTTTGAAGGACGTATTCAGGCCCTAAAATTCCAAGTCGATGGTGAAGATGCTGTTTTGTGGATGACCAGCAACATTACCATGAAAAATAAATTAAAAGAAAAAGTGAGTAGCCGAAGAGAAACGGATGCACTCACCGGGCTGTGGAATCGCCGTTATTTCGAACAGGCGGTTTCACAAGAGTTAAATAAAGCGATCTGCGACAGATGTGCTGTATCCTTATTATTACTCAATATTGACGATTTCAAATTAATAAAGGATACACAGGGTCACAAAGCCGGTGATTCGGTGCTTTGTGAGATAGCATCACTGATCGGAGATTGTACCCGGGAATCCGATGTAATTTTCCGTTGGGGAGACCAAGAGTTTGCCATTCTGATGCCCAGTACAGACTTAGTGAGAGCTGCTAATGTTGCTGAAAGGCTGCGAAAAACGGTAGAAATCAACCGCTTTAAAGCTGGCCGCAAAGTGACCGTCAGTGTTGGTTACACCGACTGGTATTTTGAAAAAGAATCTTTTGAACACCTTATATCAAAAGCAGCTCAATCTATTGAACTTGCGAAAAATAGCGGCCGAAACCGAATAGAATGCTTTAGATAATCAAACGAACATTAACAATAGCAGCACTGCTTGACTGATTTTGGCTCAAAGAAATAACAGCAATAATTAAAAGGAATAGCTGTTGTGTTTAATCTTATCCATAATAACCCACTGTTACTAAAACCGTGGATCAGAATATGGAACTGGAAGACGTTTACCGCAAAGACTTAAATCTCTTAATTGCATTAAAGGTATTAGTCGAAGAAGGCAGTGTCAGTAACGCCGCAGTCAGGCTTAATTTGAGTCAATCTGCGCTGAGCCGCATATTGGGCAGATTAAGAACCCTGCTTGGCGATCCGCTTTTTATTCGTCATGGCCAACATCTGCAGCCAACACAACGCGCTATCGAGTTAAACCTTGCCCTTAATGATCCCTTACAATCATTACAGGCCCTGTTATCTCCCAATAATTTTGAAGCAATAGATTGCACGCAGCATTTTAGGATCGCCGCGACCGATTATGCAATGCAGACAATTATGCCCTATGCACTGCCCCGTATTTACAAAGAGGCGCCCAATATATCCCTCGAATTTGTTCCCCTGAAACATAACCAGATGATCAATCAGTTAACCAGCGAAGGCGTTGATATGGCGATCTGCCGTCCGGCTTATTCAATTGCGCCATTGCAACGGGATAAATTTGGCTTGGTCAGCGTATTTTGTATGCTGTCAAAGTCTCATCCCCTTGCCGATAAAACCTTAACCCTGGAAAGTTATCTGACTTATCCGCATGCCTTAATTGCTATTAGCGATGGCGTGAAAACACTGCTTGATGCGGCGTTAAATGGACATCCAAAGCAAAACACTATTTTACGCGCATCTCATTTAGAAGCGGCCTTAGCTATTATTGACAGTATGCCGCTGCTTATTACCGTCCCTGCTGATCTGGCCTATTTAGTGGCAGAAAAACATGACTTGATTGTAAAACCCCTGCCTTTTGAATTTAAACCTTTTGAATATTCACTTATCTGGCATCCGCGTTATGAATATTCCCAAGCACAAATTTGGCTGCGCCGTTTATTAAAAGAAGAATGCAGTAAATTAATTGAGCAGCGGATAGATGATATGGGATTGGGTTAGTCAAAAATTGATTTAAAAAAGCCTGCAGTAGCAGGCTTAAATTTAAAGGTGAATTGTTATACAGTATTGTTCAAGCAATATAGTCTTTACAGTTTGATCACTATCCGCCCTGTCACTTGTCCGTTAGTGATAGCTTCAGCATATTCTACAGCTTGTTCTAAATTTATTTCGTGGCAGGCTTGCTGGTAATAACTGTCCGGCAAAATTTCAGCGACACGTTTCCATGCGGCCATGCGCCGCGCATAGGGGCAAGAAACAGAATCAATACCTAATAATTTAACACCCCGTAAAATAAAGGGCATAACCGTTGTTGGCAAATCAAAACCATTGGCCAAACCACATGCTGCAACTGCACCGTCATAATTTATTTGCGACAGGACTTTAGCCAGTATTTTACTGCCGGCTGTATCCACAGCCCCTGCCCATAACTGTTTGTCTAATGGACGGATTGGCTCTTCAAGTTCAGAACGCGCTATAACGCGGCTGGCACCCAGTTGTTTTAACAACTCGCCATTTTCTTCCACTCTGCCCGTCACTGCGACAACCTGATAACCCAACTGTGCTAATAAGGTTACAGCAACCGAGCCAACACCACCGCTCGCCCCTGTCACTAATATTTCACCGCTTTCAGGTTTAATCCCGGCATCCACTAATGCCTGTATACATAACATAGCGGTTAAGCCGGCAGTGCCTATCATCATGGTTTGTTTGCCGGTCATTCCCTGCGGTAGAGGGACTAACCAATCGGCTTGTAAACTGGCTTTCTCCGCCATGCCGCCCCAATGGCCTTCACCGACGCCCCAGCCTGTTAATACAACCTGATCACCGACCTGATAACGTCCATCCTTAGATTCAATAACCTGACCGGCTAAATCAATTCCCGGCACCATAGGAAATTGACGAACAATTCTCCCTTTGCCGGTAATCGCCAAACCATCTTTATAGTTTAATGATGAATAATCAACATCAATTAATACTTCTCCTTCAGGTAACTGAGATTCGTCAATTTGGCAAATTTCTGCAATGGTTTTTTTGTCTTGCTGATTGAGGATAAGTGCTTTAAACATAGAGATACTCCGTAGGTAATAAGGATGCTTTAAAAACCAGAATAGTTTAGGGTAAAATAGTTTATGAAAAAAATGAAACTTAATCATATTATCTATGCGCAAAATGCATAGATAGGATAAATCTTAACTTAAATATCTTTGCTGCAGATGCTTCTTATATAAAGCGGGGTTAAGTGTTTCACCCGTTGCTTGTTTAACTAGCTCATCGGTTGAGAATAAACTGGCTTTACTCCAAATATTTTTTTCTAACCAATTAAAAATAGGCATTAATTTTTGTTCTCTCAAACAGGCATTTACGTCCACCTGTTTTTTCATCGCGGTCATAAACTGCGCTG
>DATBNI010000022.1:0-4801 GCA_036554425.1 Psychromonas sp. | reverse complement strand
TAAAACTGATGTCCTGGCCATCTTTATCTAACGAAACACTCACGCTACCACCATTTTGGAGTTCACCAAACAAAATCTCATTAGCTAATGGTTTCTTCAACTTTTCCTGGATCAAACGCCCCATCGGCCGCGCCCCCATCGCCCTATCATAACCATGATCAGCTATCCATTTTCTAGCGCTATCACTCACTTCCAGTGAAATTTGCTTTTTATCAAGCTGTGCTTGTAACTGGACAATAAATTTATCCACCACTTGATAAATAACCTCTATGTCTAGATGGTTAAACCAAATAATATTATCAAGACGATTTCTAAATTCGGGGGAAAAATAATTTATTTATTTCATCCGTCGCTTTGTGTGAATCTTTTTGCTCTTTAAACCCGATGCTCTGTTTAGCGGTTTCTCGCGCCCCAGCATTAGTTGTCATCACTAAAATAATATTTCTAAAATCTGCTTTACGGCCATTAGTATCAGTTAATGTCCCGTGATCCATGACTTGTAATAATATATTGAATATATCACTGTGTGCTTTTTCTATTTCATCCAGCAGCAATACTGCGTAAGGGTGTTTAACAACCGCATCGGTTAATAACCCCGCCTGTTCATAACCAACATAACCGGGAGGCGCACCTAACAGTCGGGAAACCGTATGCTTTTCCATATATTCTGACATATCAAAACGTAAAAGCTCTATTCCCATTGCCTTGGCAAGTTGTTGTGTCACTTCAGTTTTACCTACACCAGTAGGGCCTGCAAAAAGAAATGATCCTATTGGTTTTGACTCATCAGATAATCCGGAGCGATTTAAGTGAATGGCATCAGTTAATACATCAATCGCATTATTTTGGCCAAACACCGTCATTTTTAAACGTTCTGGTAATTTAGCTAATTGTTCTTTTGCCGAACTGGAAACTGATTTTTCCGGGATCCGGGCAATTTTGGCAATCACGCTTTCAATTTCAGGTACACCAATGGTTTTTTTACGTTTACTTGCGGGTAATAAACGCATTTGCGCCCCCGCTTCATCGATCACATCGATGGCTTTATCAGGGAGGTGGCGATCATTAATATATTTTGCACTGAGCTCTGCAGCGGCCATCAGCGCTTTATTAGTATAGCGAATATGATGATGTTTCTCGTAACGGGATCTTAATCCGAGCAATATTTGCGCCGTTTCTTGAATAGTGGGCTCCAGCACATCAATTTTTTGGAAGCGCCGTGATAACGCATGTTCTTTTTCAAAAACTTGCCCAAACTCTTTATAAGTCGTAGACCCCATACAACGAAGTTTGCCACCACTGAGCAAAGGTTTTAACAGGTTTGCAGCATCAAGTTGCCCGCCCGTTGCTGCGCCAGCACCTATAATAGTATGAATTTCATCGATAAATAAAATAGCCCCTTCTTGGGATTCAAGTTGTGTTAATACTGTTTTAAAACGCAGCTCAAACTCTCCGCGGTATTTTGTACCTGCGAGCAATGCGCCCATATCCAAGGAATAAACAATATTATCGGCAATCACTTCCGGTACATTCTCATGCACAATACGGTAAGCCAGTCCTTCAGCAATGGCGGTTTTTCCAACCCCCGCTTCTCCGACCAATAATGGGTTGTTTTTACGGCGGCGGCATAACACTTGTATACAACGTTCAAGCTCTTTATCTCGGCCTATTAATGGATCAATCCCCCCCGCTTCAACCTGTTTATTTAAATTAATGGTATAGGGCATGTTTTCCGGATCTTCCGCTTCTGTTTCACTGTGTTCTTCTGCCGGAAAAAGAGGAAGAGCAGACCCCGTAGGTTTACTGATTCCGTGTGACAGATAGTTAACAACATCTAAACGGGACAGGTGGGCTTTTTTTAAAAAATAGACAGCTTGAGATTCTTGTTCGCTAAAAATAGCCACTAACACACTGCCTGCTGAAACTTCCGTCGCGCCGGAAGACTGCACATGAAAAATCGCCCGCTGCAATACACGCTCAAAAGCGATTGTCGGCTGAATTTCAATCTCCTGGGTATGCACTTCGGGTATCGCGGGGCTGTTTTCTAAAAACGCAATAATCTCTAAATGCAAAGAGACAATATCGACAGAGCAAGCGGTAAATAAATTTTTTATTTCGTCATTTTCCAACAACGCTAATAATAAATGCTCGACCGTCATAAATTCATGCGATTTTTCAAAGGCAATACGAAAAGCCAAATCTAAACTGTTTTCCAACGCTTTGTCTAACATAAAAGCCCCTTGGGAGTTAATAACAAAAAAAATCAGAGTCTTATTAACAACTTAAAACTACTAACAATACCGACCACTTAAGATTCTTTTTCCATGGAGCAACGTAACGGATGCTCATTTTGCCTTGCATAATTCATCACCTGCATCACTTTCGTTTCTGCAATTTCTGCACTAAAAGTGCCACAAATACCAACGTCTTTATAATGAACATTAAGCATCACTTCCGTTGCTTTTTGATTATCTAATCGGAAAAACCGTTGCAGCACATCAATAACAAAATCCATCGGTGTATAATCATCATTGTGCAGCAGTACATTGTACATCGAAGGCGGTCTCAATTTTGTTTCAATTTTTTCGATCGTGTTAGATTCATTCTCTGTTTTTGGAGCCTTTTTTTCACTCATCTTTAAGTCTAGTCTTATTTATTAAAGTTACGAAAAAATTCGTTAGCAGCCCACAGGCCAATTCAGAACCTTAGATTAATCTTTACTTAATAAATGTGCAAATAGAGAGTCGAAATATAATACCTTGTGCTGAAATAGTGCCTGATTTTATGGATATATTGCTCATTACAGCCGGTTTTGGTTATATATTGCAGTAACTGCTTAGCGCTTTCTTTTCCGTAACAAGACAAAAATAGGACTCAAAAACGGCGCATATGTTCAATAAATAATTCAATTATTTTAGTTCATGATAGTAATCCGGTAAGGAGAAATTAATACTGCCATAATAAAAGTATAAAAAAAGCGGCGACTCGTAAAAAGAGTAACCGCTTTTTTATGCTTTAGTTCGCCTTAGAGGTAATGCACAACTTGATTTGAACTGCCACGCCATTGCAGGCAGGGATCCGCTAGCCCTTGTTCAAACTTGCCATCAATTAAGACATCAATAAGCGCAATGATTTGTTGTTGCGCTATGCTCAGCTCCGCCAGCAAATAACCTGTCCAGAGCCAAATGTCTTTGCCCGCACATTCAGATTTAACCCGTTGAATCAGTTTTAATACTGTTTCCGTATTAGCGGGATGAAGCGGATCGCCGCCAGACAAGGACAATCCCTGTTTTTTAATACGTGTGTCATTGAGATCCGCAATAATTTGATCTGCCAACTGCTCGGTAAATAACGCTCCAGCATCGGGTGACCAGGTAGCTTGGTTATAACAACCTTTGCATTGATGAATACAGCCGGACACAAAGAGTGTGGATCGTGTTCCTTCGCCATTTAAGACATCTAGCGGGTAATATTTGCTGTAATTCATTTGTTCTCCTCCAGGTAAAAAAGCTCCTATTGAACGAGCTGTTTTTTAAAATCAATATAACGCTCTGCAAGCCACAGAATGCCTATAAATGCTTAACCCGGCGCCTGACTTCTTCCTGCTTACCTTCGTTAAATGGTCTTGCATCTGGGCTGCCTAGGTAACCGCAAACACGCCGAATGACAGCCACTTTTTCTGAATCGGAGTTACCGCAACCCGGGCAGACAAAGCCCTTACTGGTACAGTCAAACTCGCCGGTAAAACCACATTCGTAACACTCATCAATTGGCGTATTAGTGGCATAATAGGGAACACGGGAATAACTGTAGTCCCAGACATCCTCTAAGCCTTTAAGGTTATGCTGCATATTAGGATATTCGCCGTAACAGATAAAACCACCGCTCGCGATCTCCGGGTAAGGCATCTCAAAATCCAGTTTATCGTAAGGATTCACGGCTTTTTCAACATCCAGATGGAAGCTGTTGGTGTAGTAACCTTTGTCTGTTACGCCTGCTAAAACACCAAACTCTTTTGCATCCAGACGGCAGAAACGATCGCATAAATTTTCCGAAGGTGTTGAATATAAGCTAAAGCCATAACCCGTTTCTTTTGTCCAACCTTGTGTTGCTTCTTTCAGATAAGCAATGATAGCCACGGCTTTCTGCTGCTTTTCCTGATCATCAAAGAGATGCTGCTCGCTGCCATACAGGGCATTGATTGTTTCATGTAAACCGATATAACCTAATGAGATAGATGCCCGCCCATTTTTAAAAATATCAGCAACACAATCATCCGCTTTTAAACGTACACCACAGGCGCCTTCCATATATAAAATAGGGGCAACACTGGCCTTCACTTCTGATAATCTTTCTATACGCGACTCCAGGGCCTTTTTGGCAATCATTAGGCGGACATCTAATAATTTATAAAATTTACTTTCGTCGCCCTCTGATTCTAAAGCGATACGGGGTAGGTTAAGGCTAACTACACCGATATTATTCCGGCCATCATGGAGCAACTCATTATTTTCTTCAAAGGCTCCTAAGAAACTGCGGCAGCCCATTGGGGTTTTAAATGATCCAGTCACTTCAACGACTTTATCAAAGTTTAATATATCCGGGTACATGCGCTTGCTGGCACACTCTAATGCTAGTTGCTTGATATCATAATTAGGATCTGAAGCTTTACGATTAACGGCCTCTTTAATAGCAAAAATAAGTTTTGGAAAAATAGCTGTTTTGTGATTCTTACCTAAACCTGCAATGCGAATTTTTAAAATAGATTGTTGAATTAAACGAGCTTCCCAGCTTGTCCCTA
>DATBNI010000013.1:0-3789 GCA_036554425.1 Psychromonas sp. | reverse complement strand
TAAACTGTACTTTTTGGCCTTCAGTTAATGTTTTGAAACCTGTGCTTGAAATAGCGCTGAAATGAGCGAATACGTCAGGACCATTTTCTTGCTCGATGAAACCAAAACCTTTAGATTCGTTGAACCATTTTACTGTACCAGTAGTTGTAGACATAATAATATCCTATTAATTAAGAGTAATTTAACCTTGTGTTCAAGGCAGTTTGCTAGAAGTGTTGCTATTACTTATGAAGTATAGGAGTCGGTAAATAATACGGAACATCGAACATAAATATAAAACGTACTTACAAGCTGCATTAATTATATATGTCTTCTAATGGTAGTCAACCGCTATTTAAGAAAAAACTAAATATAATAAAATAATCAACAATAACTCATTACTCCACTCGCTTTTTTATCTATTTAATTAAACAGGTATTTTTTGCTATATTATCTATATTTTTACTAAGGATTATTAATGACCATATGGATTGATGCTGATGCCTGCCCTGTACCGGTAAGAGAGATGGTATTACGAGCAGGTCAGCGCACTGCTACTGCATTGGTTTTTGTTGCCAATTCACCTTTGCCTATCCCCAGACGGACTTTGGTTAAAACCGTGCAGGTTCCTCAGGGATTTGATGTTGCAGATAACTATATTAGCAAACATGCTGAACAGAATGACTTGGTCATCACCCAAGATATACCGCTGGCTGCTGAAATTGTAGAGAAAGGTATAACAGCGCTCAACCCGAGGGGAGAACTTTATACACAAGCAAACATTCGCCAGCGCCTGGCAATGCGAAATTTATCAGAAGAACTAAGGAGTATGGGGCAGATCAGTGGCGGCCCAAATAAATTTGGAGATAAAGAAAAGCAAAACTTTGCTAATGCTTTGGACCGTTGGCTGCAAAAATCTAAAAAAAACAACCCAAGCCGTCACTTGGATCCCTAGGGGCAAAACGCCCCGCTTTTTACTGCCGTGACACTAAACGCCCCGCTTTTTACTGCCGTGACACTATATGATGCGTAGCTCTGCCGTTAATTTATCAGTTCGAAGTTGCTCTGCATTTTTCTTTTTGCGGTTATCACAGGGTTCAGGACAGTCGCATTCTTTGTCGATGCCAACGGAAGCTAACCCTCCGCAGCTGCCAGCGATGGTTTTTTTATTAAAAATATAACCTATCGCCATGGCCAGCACAACAAGTAAAAAAACAGAAAAGGTTGCTAAAAAATAAATCATTCTTTTTCCTCTATAAAAAAAGGTTCAAACTCAGAAGTGTAATATTCAATAACATTATCACCTTCTTTAACCAGCAAATAAACGGCTAAATTGTGTTTTTTAGCAAAATCTAATCCAAGCTCTGGCCCAAGTACTGTTATCGCGGTGGCTAAACCATCTGCGATCATACTGCTGTTGTGAATAACAGTCACCGATACCAGCTTGTGGTTAATAGGCTTGCCCGTGTTGGGATCTATGGTGTGTGAGTAGCGTATACCTTCAGACTCAAAATAATTGCGGTAATCACCGGAGGTTGCTATCGCATTATCACCAATATTTATCACCCGTTGAACACTTTGACCCGCGGCGGGCCGTTCAATAGCGACTATCCAGGGTTTATTCTGAGGTTTTTTCCCTTGCAAGCTTAGTTCACCACCAATATCAACAAGGTAATTATTAATACCTATTTCCTGCAGATAGGCAGCAATAACATCCACCCCGTAACCTTTGGCGATGGCTGACAAGTCCACATACAATGCAGGAATTGCCTTATTCAGTGTATTGTCATGAACACTCAGATACTGACTTCCCACTATTTTTTGTTTTTCGGCAATCAATTGTGCAGAGGGGACCTTATTGGCTTTTTTATCCGGACCAAAGCCCCACAGATTAACCAGTGGCCCGACGGTCACATCAAATGCGCCCCCGCTCTGTTCAAATAAGCTTAAAGATGCTTCAATCACCCCGCGAGTTGCCGCAGACACCGCTAAGGACTTTTCCGCTCTATTAAAACGGGATAATTCAGAATCCGGGCGGTAGGTCGACATTTGGTCGTTAACTAATTCAAGTCGCTGATCAATACCCGATTTTATCGCTGCAAGCAAAAATCGACTGTCGCCCCGCTGCTCTGCACTTAACACATATTTGACCTGATAATATGTGCCCATGGTATTACCCTGCACTTCTACAAGCTGCGGGCCAACTTTAGCACATGAAGAAATAAAAAAGGCCAGCCCGATCAAGGCTAGCCAGTATGATAACGATCTAACCATTAAAATTAACCACCAAAATCATCAAGGAAGATATTTTCGTCTTCAACGCCTAAATCCTTAAGCATTGCAATAACAGCAGCATTCATGACCGGCGGACCGCACATGTAATACTCACAGTCTTCCGGAGCTTCATGGTCTTTTAAGTAGTTTTCATACAACACATTATGAATAAAACCTGTGTAACCATCCCAGTTGTCTTCCGGCTGCGGATCGCTTAAAGCAACATGCCACTGGAAATTCTCATTTTCAGCTGCGATGCTGTCAAAATCTTCCACATAAAACATTTCTCGTTTGGAACGCGCCCCGTACCAGAAACTGACCTTACGCTTAGTTTTTAAACGGCGGAACTGATCGAAAATATGTGAACGCATTGGCGCCATGCCTGCACCACCGCCGATAAATACCATTTCATTTTCAGTTTCTTTGGCAAAAAACTCACCAAATGGACCAGAAATAGTCACTTTATCACCCGGTTTCAAGCTGAAAATGTAAGATGACATTTTACCGGGGGGTAACGACAAATCTCTTGGCGGCGGCGTTGCGATGCGCACATTCAGCATAATAATACCAGCTTCATCGGGATAGTTTGCCATTGAATATGCGCGAATGGTCTCGTCATCAACCTTTGACTCCAGTTTAAAGAAACCAAAATGCTCCCAGTCACCGCGATACTGTTCTTCAATATCAAAATCGCTGTATTTAACATGGTGAGCAGGTGCCTCAATCTGGATGTAACCGCCCGCTTTAAAAGGAACAGTCTCTCCGTCAGGTATTTGTAATTTAAGCTCTTTAATAAAAGTTGCCTGATTATCGTTAGAGATAACAGTACATTCCCATTTTTTCACACCAAAGATCTCTTCGGGTAATTCAATGTTCATATTTTCTTTAACACTTACCTGACAAGCCAGACGTTCACCTTCTTTGGCCTGCAGTTTATTAATATGATCTAATTCAGTGGGAAGGATGTCTCCCCCGCCTGATTTAACTTTAACGCGACACTGACCACATGTACCACCACCACCACAGGCAGAAGAAATAAAGATACCTGCATTTGCCAAAGCACCTAGCAACTTCCCGCCAGCTTCCGTAATAACAGTTTTATCCGCTTGATCATTAATAGCTATTTCAATATCACCTGCGCTTACCAACTTTGCTTTAGCCGCCAAAATAATCACGACTAAGGCTAAAACAATAATGGTAAACATGGCTACGCCGAGAAATATTTCCATCGACTTGTTCCTTGTTTTAAGAGGGGCTAACCCTCGATATGTTAAACGGTTACAGCTGTATACCGGAGAAAGACATGAAACCTAATGCCATTAATCCAGCAGTTACGAAGGTGATACCCAATCCTCGCAACCCTGCCGGTACATCTGAATATTTCATTTTTTCACGGATACCCGCTAATGCAACAATCGCCAACGTCCAACCAATACCACTGCCGACGCCGTAAACAACTGATTCCATCAGGTCATATTCGCGTTGTACCATAAAGGCTACACCACCAAAAATGGCACAGTTAACGGTAATAAGCGA
>DATBNI010000006.1:0-2374 GCA_036554425.1 Psychromonas sp. | reverse complement strand
ATACCAGTATCATGAGTCTATTGCCTATCCATTCTCAGTTTGATATCAGCATAAAGTGAAAGCTGAGAAAAGTGATAAATTTCTATTAGGCATAAAGTATCAGTATATGTGATTTATGCTATAGGGTATATGCTTATTAGCTAAGCTCTTGCTAGCTCTTAAGTACAAGGAAATTAAGTTTATACTTTTATAACAAAGGTGGTCTCGATAGATTAGTGCATCAGCTGGTTCGGTGTTGCATCTTTTAAAGCTAACATTTGTCTCAGTTTTTTAATCTCCTGTCTAGCTTCTAATAACGACCTTTTATCTGTATCAGATTGTTTTTTATAATAATCTCGTGACTCTTTCATTTTTTGTAACCGTTTATCTGAGTGTTGAGCGACTCTTTTTATATCTTGATATTCATTAAACCAGTAGATAACCTCATTTTGTGCTTGAATCATTTTTGCTTCAAGCGCATTCTTAACATCAGCGTTATCTATAGCTTTTTTTTCTTTACGCGATTTCTCTTCAGCTTTTCTGATATCTTTGAGCTGATTTAGCTTTTGGACAGGCCAACCACGGTTTGTAATAGTATTTCGATGAATACCAGTCATCTTCGAAAGTTGCGCTATAGTGGGTTTTAGTTTTTTGTTATTTTGAAGATCTATTAAGGCAATATTTAGAGCAGAAGTTATTGCTTCATAGTCGTCATTATTTTTTTGATCATAAGCTTCATTACTCATAGTTCGATTGCCTCACCAAGATTTTCCAATACCATTTTGGCCTCGTTCATTGCTGCTAGAATTTGCTCACGAGACTCCAAATATTCTGGTTTATTGAGGTTGGTTTTATTTAACATGTAAACTTCACGCCATTTAGGAGCATGCTTGGTAGTTACAACGGCTTGTTTGCATCGAGCTGGGTTACAACGTAGGGAACCAATACATGGTAGGCTTGAGTCATACTCTTCTGCTCTACCACCATAGCAAAGCCCTTGTCCCATATAGACCATGGCAACCCCTTGATCTACCATAGCCTCATAAATCTCATCCTCTGTGTATCCTTCAGCCATATATCCACTAAACGTCTTGATCAGACCTTTTTTATGCTCACTCGCTTTACCACCATAATATGTACCATTTGGATTATGGGCAGTTTTAATAGCATCTAATTCAGCTGCTCGGCGCAGTGATTTCGTATCACCTTTTCGGTTGCCGTCTTTTGACAGCATCTCACCTATATCACCGTAGCCTAACGTAACTGACGAGGTAGCGCCAGTAGATGTGTACTTAGAGATGCTCTCTACAAAATGTTTCAATTGAAACGATATAAGAGGCAATCCAACTTCAGCCTTAAACAATTGATATGTTAATGTGTGTCTTAACATATATGGATTGAATTTTAGTTCTTTAGCAACTTTTTCGCCTAAGAGTTGGCTAATAAAGTTATTCATTTGATACACGATACCAGTACTAGTCATTGACTGGGGGGAGTTATCAGGTTTAACAGTATCTACATTAGAAATTAAGTAGGGCGACGCCTTAATTTTTGAGATATACGAAGCTGCTAATACTGCATCCTTAACAATTGGTATAGCTACCCATCTGTCGTCAAACAAGCCTGTACTAATTTCATCTTTATGTTTCTTGACGGTACTTTCAATAAGCCAAACGCCATCATCTTGAACTAAGCACGAACAATCTTGAACTCTTATTTCTGATAGTTCAGATGGTCTCATACCTGTATACTGGCCTACTAAATATGTGCATGCATACGCTACGAGGTTAAAGTATTCTCTAAGATTATCTAACTTATAACCACGTTTTTTCAATGCTTTACGTAAAGTCAGTCCACCCATAACATTAGAGTCTTTGTTAAGCATCCAATCATAAGGTTCGACTATATTTGTAACGAAACTCGGAGGATAACCTTTGGTTCCTAATCTAATAGCAATATAGGCGTTGAAAATTTCGTGGGTTACTCTTTCTTTATTTGCCCACGATGCATGGTTGCTTGTATCAAATCTTTCTAAAGAGTTAGGATCTGATATCTTTGCTGAAGCTCCTATAGCACTTAAAAAGTCAACTATAATAAAAGAAGCCATTTTCGAGAGAGATTCAAATACTAGATCTGGCAGTACTTGTTCTTTTTTCGAACTATTAGTATTAGCGAGTTTTTTCCATTTCAGGCTATTTAACTCTACATAAGCGATAGGTTTTTCAAATACATACTGAACCCACGCTGGACTGCGTAGATATTTAAAAAATTCATCTAGTTCTCTATCTTTTACACGATCATAGTTTTCAGCGGCTTTGGAATACAGTTCGGGTGTTATATCGGAGAGTGTTCTGATTTTTTCCTGAACAAACTCATAGCCTAGCTCATGAGATGC
>DATBNI010000005.1:0-2470 GCA_036554425.1 Psychromonas sp. | reverse complement strand
AAATATGAAGATGAATTTATTAACTGGCTTTATACACAATACAATATTGGAAATGGCGATACATTAATTAAATACATGGAAGATGGTGTGTCCTATGATAACTTTTTAAATGAAATGGGGTTAGAAGATGATTAACGATGGCGCGGACTGGCGACAACAGCAGGAACAGGAAGAGCAACAACAGTTTGAAGAGTATTTAGCAGAGCAAGCAGTGTGGTTTAAAAAAACACTAGCTGATTTTGAAACAATGTTTGGAAGGAACGAAAATGACAATGTATCTAGTGCAGAGTGAATTAAAAGCGCCCAAAGGTCAATTTAATTCGTTTGGTAAATATAATTATCGTAGCTGTGAGGACATAGTTGAAGCTGTAAAGCCTATACTAGCTAAATACCAATATCATTTAATTATGAGTGATGAGGTTATTGGTGTTGGCAATCGTGTATATATTAAAGCGACCTGTAAAGTATTGGAAGGCGATAAAGTTATTGCAGAATCAAGCGCATTAGCCCGTGAAGCTGAAATTAAAAAAGGCATGGATGATTCACAGATAACAGGCACAGCTTCAAGTTATGCTAGAAAGTATGCACTTAACGGACTGTTCGCGATTGATGATACAAAAGATGCTGACACAGACGCACATAGACATCAACAAGGCGCAGTCAAACCACCTAACGAAAGTGCCAAGTCAATCGCCAAATCTGTTTGGGACGAAATGTCAGAAGAAGAACAGATATTCTTAAATGATATTGGCATGGAAATGGTTGTTGCTATTGATGATAACAACATGGCTGAGGCTTGCAGATTATTTTATGAACAAAAATTAACGCAGGAAGAGCAGACCGCTTTATGGTCTAGGCTGGACAGTAAGCAAAGGTCAGCAATTAAAAAATATCGTGATACGCTAAAGGATAAATAATATGTTAAAAGAAAAATATAACATTGATTATAATGGTTATGGTGATGTGCCTTTTGAGGACTTAATCGGAGAAACATTAACAAAAATTGATTTAAGCTCAAGGGATGACGTTGGTGACGATATTATTTTTACTACATCTAACGGACGCAAATTAAAAATGTATCACTCACAAGATTGTTGTGAGGACGTTTCCGTTGAATCTATTGTTGGTGTGTTAGATGACCTACTTAATACTCCTATTTTGTTAGCAGAGGAAGCCACAAGTGATAAAAATCCAAAAGGATACGTTCCTGATGAATTTCAGGACAGCTTTACATGGACATTTTACAAACTAGCAACGATTAAAGGTTATGTAGATATTCGCTGGCTTGGCAAATCAAACGGCTATTACAGTGAGCGTGTTGATTTCGTTGAGATATAGCTTATCTTGCCACCTACAACTTAATTAATAAAGGAAAATACAATGAACATATTAAACGAAATTTTATGATATAATCTTTATAATATAATTCATTATAGGTTATTAATATGGGGAAAAAATTAGATATTACTGGGTTAAAATTTGGTCGTTTAACTGCAATAAAAAGAAATGGGTTTGACCAAAGCCCTAGCAGAAAACACGTTAAATGGGATTGTGTCTGTGATTGTGGAAAATTGGTTAATGTAAGGCTAAATTCTTTAAGAGAAGGAGGGGTAAAATCTTGCGGATGCTTGCCAAAAAAAGGAAATTTAAAACATGGAATGAGGCAAACAAAGGAATATGAAACTTGGCAAAGGATTAAAGCTAGATGTAATAATAAAAATCACCCAGATTATTATTTGTATGGCGGTATTGGGATAAATGTTTGCGATAGATGGAATAATTCTTTTGAAAACTTTTATTTAGACATGGGGGATAGACCAAAAAATAAAACATCAATAGAAAGATTAAATACAACTAAAGGGTATTCGCCTGAAAATTGCATTTGGGCTGATTCATACATTCAGTCTAGAAATAAACGCAATAATAGAATTTACACTTTTAACAATAAAACAATGTGCTTATCTGACTGGGCTACTTATTTAGGGATTACTTTTGCATCGTTAGATGAGCGTTTAAAAAAATGGACATTAGAGAAATCATTAACTACTTTCAAGGAGAATTAAAATTAACAATCTATCAGCAACAGGGAATATAGGGCGCGATGCAGAGTTAAGATTTACGGCAGAAACGCCAACAAAGCCAAATGGCGAAGCAGTAGCACAATTTAGCTTTGCGCTCACCAGTGGTTATGGCGATAAGGCTATTACTACATGGATTAATTGCAATCTGTGGGGCAAACGTGCAGAAACGCTCGCGCCAATGCTACTAAAAGGCACACAAATAGGCATTACAGGAGAATTAACTAACCGACCATACAAAGACAAGCAAGGCAACGAAAAATACAGCCTGGAGCTTCGCGTAAACGATATAACACTATTGGGCAAGCGTTTAGAAAATAGCAATGCTCAAGAAACGCGAAAAGCTGAACCAAGTTTGCCTGATGATAAGTTTGAGGATGACATTCCCTTTT
>DATBNI010000003.1:0-2095 GCA_036554425.1 Psychromonas sp. | reverse complement strand
GGACAGCGCAGCCACTATATTGAAAGCGAGTTTATCATCCGTAAAAAGACAGCCGAGAATATCCTGGACAACGATATTCTTCAGGTCGAAGGCGAAACCAACCGCTATCGCTTCAATAACAAATACGAGCATGTTGACGATTTTTATATCAAGATCATCGCAACGAAAATCGAAAAGGTCGCGTTTAGATGAGGTATAAATTAGAAATAGATTCAAGCGATTTAAAGGCACTTCGCCGAAAGGTCAGGGATTTACGCGCCATAGATGAGAAAGGCTTGTCAGGGGCTTTAAAAGCAGCCGGTGCAGCAGCCTCGAACGATGCTAAAAGAAGTGCGCCAGTAGATACTGGAAACCTTAGAGGGCAGATTGGATTTGAACGCTCACCCGATGGCAAGAGCGTTGAGGTATTCGCAAATGCGCCTTATTCCGGATATGTTGAATTTGGCACGAGATACCAGCGCGCACAACCTTATTTCAGACCGGCAATTATCAAGGCAGTAAGGCAGCTTAATGCAGACCTAACGCGCCTTATTAATAAAGCAATAAGATAACATGAGAGATCCTCAGAAATTTATACGCAAGGCGATTATTGATAGGCTTCAGGGTAATATCATGACCGAAGCTGGAAACGTCCAGGGCTTTCAATGGAAAGATGTTTTTTTGGATTGGGGCGCTTATGCAGATCAATACAACAAGATAGTGCGCGCACGCGGGTATAACCCAACACTTTGGAGCAATCAAACTGCGACCTGGGGCGATGCTTCATTTCGCTATGCTGTACCGCTACCCATTTACCACAGAATACCAAACGATGCGGTGCTGCCTTACATTCGCGTTTACTCTTTAGGGTACAGCGAGATTGACCAAAACGCCACGTCTTATAACTTAGATTGCCGCACACGAATTGAAGTCGTTTCAGCGTATTACGGTGATGATGGCGGCGAAACCGAGGTAAACGATTTAGTTTCTGAAATTGTATTTTTACTTCGAAAAAGAGAAGGCGATTACATTGATTTATCAGATGCTGCATTTAACGTTTACACCACTACGGTCGAGAGCGTTGACTATTTGGAAGTCGATGAAGCAGACAGCACGTACTTCAAAGCCATTATTGAATTATCTAACCGAATACAAAAACTTTAAAATGGATGATCTTAAATTTTACGGTATTCCTTTAGCTGGCGTTAGCGTTTCGATGTTAAAATTGCTGAACCCTTACATGGAGTTCACAGTTTTATTTTTTACGATTATTTCGGTGCTGCTAAAAATATATTGGGATTACAAAAAGAGTAAATGAAATACTTCAAATATTACGAGTTCGATTCGCCCGATGTAGATGGTTCGGGGCAAATGATGGATGCCGAGATATTGCAGATGCTCGACACCGCACGCGAACTCTATGGCAAACCGATGGTAATTAATTCAGGCTTTAGAACTGAAGAACACAACCAAAAGGTTGGCGGAACTCAGCACTCGAGCCACTTGAAAGGATTGGCTGCCGATATAAAATGCACCACAAGCGCAGACCGTTATGATATGCTTGATTCACTCATGAAGGCGGGATTCAACCGCATAGGGATTGGACAAACGTTCATTCACGTTGATATAGATGAAGACAAACCGCCCTTTTTAATTTGGACTTATGCTTAAGTTATTGATTGATTTATTTGCCGGTAAAAAAGGTGAATCCAGCGCAGTCGGGATATTGGCAAAAGATATCCGCGAGGCGATCAAGGGAAAAGAACTTGATCCGGAAAAGCTGATCGAACTGCAAACAAAAATAAACGAAGCTGAGGCGATGCACCGCTCGGTTTTTGTAGCTGGGTGGCGCCCTTTCATTGGTTGGGTTTGCGGTATTGCATTGGCTTACAATTTCGTTCTACGCGATTTGATTATTTTTGTGATGGGAAAGGACTTTGATGCGCCAGCTTTGCAAATGGATCACTTGATGACTGTACTGATGGGAATGCTTGGGCTTGGGGCTTTTAGGACTTACGAGAAAATAAAAAACGTATCTAAATAGAAAATAAATGGGATTAGATTTAAACACCGCGCTGATTAGCGACACCTTTGACGGGCTAATTAAAACCACTGA
>DATBNI010000617.1:0-2197 GCA_036554425.1 Psychromonas sp. | reverse complement strand
TGCACCGTATCACCCGTAATATCTGGAAAAAATGACATGCGAACCTTGCCTGTCAACGGCAGACCAATAACCAGTACAAAGACAGAAAAGAATAGAATTAAAACGGCATAACGGTATTCCAGCGCCAGGGTTATTACTTTTATGTAAATCTTTCGGCTAAACCATTGCAGTCCGGCATCAGCACTATGCTGAATACGCGACCAAAGACCTTTCCCTGGAACGCGATGTGTATTGAGATGGGCAAGATGAGAAGGGAGAATAAGTTTTGATTCAATCATAGAAAGCAGCAGGCAGATCACCACAATAATCGCAAATTGAGCATAAATTTCACCTAAACCGCCTTCTACATTTGCAACAGCGACAAATGCAGCGACGGTTGTCAGCACGCCAAAAATGGTCGGTACTGCAACCTTCTTCGCTCCGCTGACAGTACTACTGATGCTGTCGCCATCTTCCATGCGTGTTGAATAGATACTCTCGCCCACGACGACCGCATCATCAACCACAATACCTAAGGCCATAATAAAACCAAAAGTAGTCATCTCGTTGATTGTTAAACCCGCATAGCTATCGGTCATAAAATAGAGGGTGCCAAAACATACAAAGGGCAGACCGGCTGCAACCCAAAACGCCACTCTTAAATTCAGAAACAGTGCCAGAATAATAAAAACCAATGCAATACCTGAGAGTGCATTTTTCATTAACAGACTAAGGCGATCTGTGATCATGGTACTGGAGTCATACCAGGTAGTCAGCTTTACATTTTCAGGAAGATAATGACTGCTATTCCATTTATCAACAACCTGATTAGCCTGATCAACAATTTGTGTGATATCGCCATGTTCATCCATTACAATTTCAATGGCCATGCCGCTTTGCTGGTTATAACGCGACAGGGTAAAGGTATTATCTTCGAATGTTTCTTTTACGTCAGCAACATCACCCAGATAGATATTCGTGCCATCAGCCAGGGTTATCAGGCGGATATGGGCAAATTGCTGCTGTTGATACCCCTGCTGAGATACTTTCAGACGAACTGCTTTTTCACTATTGCGCAGACTGGTGGTGATAGCACTCGATGATTCAGCATTAATAGCATCAGACAGATCAGACAAGGTCAAACCATAGGCCTGCAGCTTAGTTTCATCGACTTCAACAGCAATCATAGGATCGGCCTTTGCCTTGATTGAAAGATCGCGAATAGCCGGTTTAGTCAGTAGATCTGATTTTAGCTTTTCAGCCAGCTCTTGAAAGGTGGCTCGATTGGCATCGCCATAGAGCTGCACCCAAATAGCATGATCCTGTTTGGTTGCTTTTTCAATAACGGGATTGTCCGCATTTGACGGAAAGTCATTGATTGCATCGACTTTAGTTTTAATATCACTGAAAAGTGTCTCTAATAGGTAGTCACTGTTTTTTTCGACAACAACCTTGCTGCCATTGGCATTAGAAGTTGAAGTGATAGTATCGATACCGGCAACGCTTTCTAATGCTTCTTCTATTTTTATCGCTATCCCTTCTTCAGCCTGCTGTGGATCACCACTGTCATAATTCACCGAAACAGTAACTCTGTCTGGCGCAATACTTGGAAAGCCCTCTTTACGGAGTTCATTGACCGATAAAACGCCCAATACTATGGTGATGATTAATAGCAGATTAGCAGCAACAGCGTTGCGTGCAAACCAGCCGATAATACCTTCAGTAGAATCTGATTTTGAATTAGGCATAGCCATTACCCTTCAACGTTAGGAATAACAAGCATACCGACAACATAACTGCTTAACGGTCTTTTAATAATCTTGGCCGATACCAGATTATCTATCGGTCTAACATAAACTGACTCTGCTTTTTCAAAAAGCTTGTTTGCTGCCACTTTACTTAACTGATTATCCTCATTAATAAACCAGATATCTCCCTGCTGGGAAATAGCAGAGGCTGGCAGTTCCCAAGTATCATTAAGTAGCGCACCTTCGATATGTGCCTGAACAAAAGTACCGGGGAAAAGTCCTACATCCTGAGCAAAGGGATGATCTACGGCAACAATCAGAGAGCGCTGACGGGATGTTGAATCTACATGCTGCTCAATACGGATAACATAACCTTGCCAACTACTATTGCTAGCACTGCTATACAGAGTAACAGGCCATTTGTCTGCCGGTTTTTCCGAAAGTGTTTTATTGGTTGTTTTGGGGAGGTA
>DATBNI010000601.1:0-4600 GCA_036554425.1 Psychromonas sp. | reverse complement strand
GTGAAAATACAGACTTTGCAGGAGCTAAATATACCGCACAGTTATTGTGCGACACAGTGGCTAAGATGCAAGTAGAGATTGGTAAGGGAACTTGGTTTGGCAGTATTAGTATTGGTGTCGCTAGTAAAGAGGATTATATGCGCGACATAGATCAGTTAATTAAGGTCGCCGACCAGGGAATCTATTTGGCTAAAGCAGCCGGGAAAAACTGTATTAGAAGTATCCGCTCGGCAGATAATAACACTGCTGTAAATAAGTTGTCGTCAGACAAAAGTGCATGACGACAACCATCATTTAAATTGATATCTCTTTGGTCAACGCACCTAAAAAAACGGATTTTTCTTCGGCGCTGCAAGCCCCAACATTTCAGGAAGATCACGTTCAACGACCTGTGAATAGTCTTTGTTCAGAGATTTGAAAACTAACTGCGCAGTTTGATTATTAAGAGATTTATTCAACAGCCCTAAAAAACTCGGGTCGGCGACCAGCATCACCTGATCACAACGATTTTGCTTACGTTGATCGTCTAACCAGACCGCCAGTTCATGCGCAAAACGTTCGGCTTCAATTTGCTTGGGATTATTAGCCGGAACAAATGTGCCGTGCCCCCCAACCTTTCCATTGCTGTTCCCGGGACGGTCACTGACCAGATCACTTCCTTTCTGACGACTTTCTGGATGACTAAACTCTTTAAGTAAACTAAACTCTTCGTGCGCTTGATAGCTAAAAACCCGTGCAGCACTTGCATTTGTTACCATTACCAACGTCTTTGACATAACATCTCTCCTTTATGATTCAACACGCCCATTTTCAGTATAGACGCTATTAAGTAGCAGAGCGGGGTTACCTTGCCAAGAGGTATAAACAAAAAGTGATGGTAGTGCTATAAAATAGAGCATGCTTGTCATTGTACCGATAAAGACCCTTTTCACTTGAGACAAAGGGAGCTTTAGCGATATGGCATCGAATGACAACACCTGCATTGAAAGCCTTCACTTTACTGCGTCCAATGCAACACATGAAGTTTATCTTCAGCTAACCTTAAGGTTAAAAACGTAAAATTTTTAGACTGTCTAAAATATGGAAATGTGCATTATGCAAGTTAGCCCCCTTAAAAATATAAAGTTGCCAACCCAATTATCATTAAATGTAAATATTTTGATAATTTTAATGGCCCTGTATTTTTCAGTTGTACTCAACCACCCCGTTATTCAAAAAGTGTATCTGCTGTCTCATTATGACTTCCCTTTATACTTGGTATCTCACCTTTTACTTATTTGTGCATTTACCATCATCTTCTCTTTGCTAGCCTGGCCTTACATCTTCAAAATAATTTTAATTCCATTGATAGTGACATCGGCACTGACCTTTTATGCCAGTGTGAAATATAAAATTATGTTTGATTACAGCATGATGGAGAGTATATTTGAAACAAACAGTGGTGAAGCTTTTTCTTATATTAATCTGAGTTCCACTTTATATTTTATTGGACTGGGTCTTGTGCCCGCTTTATTGCTGTTTAAAGTAAAAATCACCTATAGCAATAGCCTGCTTAAAACGCTCTTTTTACGAGGAGCCCTGCTCTGCAGTATGCTTTTTATTATCGGCTTAATTACCACGTTTTTTTACAAAGATTATGCGTCTATAGGACGTAATAACCATTATGTGCATAATATGATTAATCCTGCGCACGCTTATAATACGTTCAAATATATTAATAAAAATTACCTGGCCAAGCCCATGAAATATCTTAAGTTAGGTGAAGATGCGCAGCTAATGCCTGCCACTAACAACAAACCCACATTGATGATTTTTTTGCTTGGAGAAACGGCGCGCGCTCAAAATATTGCATATAATGGATACCAGCGAAATACCAACCCTTACACTGAGAATATGGGAATCATTTCGTTTCAAGATGTTTCTACCTGTGGGACTGCGACGGCAGTTTCACTGCCTTGTATGTTTTCAAATATGGATCGCTCAAAATACGATAAACAACGCGCAATAAATCAAGATAATGTATTAGATATACTGGCTCATGCTGGTGTTGTCGTCCGCTGGTTAGAAAATGATGGCGGCGATAAAAGAGTGGCACAAAATCTGCTTAAAATAGACACTAATAAAGTAGACAACAGTGATTTATGCACTATAAGCAGCTGTTATGATCAAGCCTTACTGCGCAAGCTTCCTGAATTGATAGAGCAGGATGCAGGGAAAGATCAGCTCTTTGCATTGCATTTAATCGGCAGCCACGGCCCGACTTATTATCAACGATACCCGGAGAATAAAGCGCTTTTCAAACCAGCCTGTGAGCGCAGCGATATTGAACATTGCAGCGTTCAAGAGATTGTCAATGTTTACGATAATACTATTGCATATACTGATTATATACTCGCAAAGACAATCACCCTGCTTAAGCAGTATCAAGACAGTTACAACGTAGCACTTTTCTATCTATCAGATCACGGCGAATCCTTGGGAGAAAATGGTTTGTATCTGCATGGCACACCTTATGTCGTTGCCCCTGAAGAACAGACCAAGGTCCCTTGGTTTATCTGGGCGCCTAATGATTACTTTGCAGGAAAAGGGATAAACAAAAAATGCCTGCAAGAAAGTGCATTGAGTGACGCTATATCACATGATAATCTGTTCCATACCTTACTTGGCTTTTATGGTGTCGACACAGAGCAAAGACAAGACAAATTAGATATTACAGCGCACTGTAAATTATAAATACTAACCGCTATCTATGAAAGCCGATAGAGATAATAAATGAAAATTTTAGTGATTGAAGATTCTGATCATTTACGCAGAAGTTTAATTGTAGGGCTAAGCAATTTAGGCTTTACCGTCGAAGCAACGGGAAACGGGAGGGAGGGGTTAAATCTTGCTCTTTATAACCATTATGAAATTATTATTTTGGATCTCATGTTGCCTCAGATAGACGGCATGACCATCCTTAAAAAAATTCGTCAAGAAAATATTCATAGCAAAGTGATTATTCTTTCAGCGCGCGTTACCGTCGAAGACAGAGTCAATGGTTTATTAGCGGGAGCCGATGACTATATTGTGAAACCATTTTCCTTCGATGAATTACATGCACGTATCATCAGCATTCATAAAAGAAGCGAAATTACACATTTTAGTAACACTATTACCAAGGGGTATTTCACATTGGATACCAGCCAAAAGACCTTCTTCTTTCAAAATAGGCCGATTGAACTGACTAAAAATGAATTCAAAATTATTGAAACAATTTTTAGTGCTAAAAATACTGTCGTCAGCACAAGTACCATCAGCGAAGCAGTCGTAGGACACTTTGATGAACTTTCAAAAAACAGTATTGAAGCGCATCTTTCATCCGTCAGAAGAAAAACGAAGCAGCTAGGCGGGATCTTGCCAATAAAAAATAAACGTGGTTTTGGCTACTTCATCGAAAATGAAAAATGAAATCAATAAAAAAAGATATTGTACGCCCTATTACTATCACCCTGGCCGTTATACTTTTTAGTCTATTTATGGCTATCGATATTGTTTTGGATGATTGGGTGCGGGACAAATTTGATGAGACCCTGACAACAAAATCGAATTATTTAAAAACCTTAATCAAGGTTGACCAAGACGGAATTGATTTTGATTTTGCGGGTGAATTCATGACTGAATTTGAGCGCGGAAAGAATGCGCAATACTTTCAATTATGGGTTGATGACAAACCTTTTGAGCGCTCTGCCTCCTTAGCTTTATTTCCCGAAGAGCAACTTGCAAAACAGACGCTGGCTGTCAATAGCGTTAAAATCATTGACGTCATATTGCCCGATGGTCGCACTGGCAGATCCATAATGAGCAATTTCCACCCTCAAGTCCCAAGCAGATTACGGGAAACTGTACCTGCCTATGATAATGCTGTTTTTTTTACCCTTGCCGTTTCTAGTGAATATTTTTCACGCGCATTAATTGTTGTGGATATCACCTTCTGGTTGCTCTTTTTTACCCTGCTTATCGGTATGCGCTACCTGGTTAGTTTTCAAATTGATCAAGGGTTAAAGCCACTGAGCTTGCTCAATGAGGAAATAGCCCGTTTAAAGGTTGATAAATCTTCATCATCATTAAAGAAATTAAAAGATGAACATATAGAGATTGCACCCATTCGCGCAGAGTTATCACGGTTTATTGAATTTTCACAACAAACTCTGCAGGAAGAGCAACGTTTGTCGGCTGATATTGCCCATGAACTAAAAACACCTATCTCAGAGATTATCAGTTTGAGCGAAATGTCTATTCAATATCCAAACGATCACAGAATTTCAGACAGTTACTCTCAGGATATGTTATCCATCGCTCAACGCATGGAACGGATTGTTAATAACTTAATGATGTTAAATCAAAGTGATGAATATCTGTTAAAGCAGCAAAATGCGGATATAGAACTGCTAACTGCGATTAATGAAGTGCTTGAAGCGCTCAGCAGTACAGAAACAGATGTCTTTGAGCGAGTGCAGATAAGCAATTTATCAGCAAAGGGGACAGTCAATTTAGATATCATTAGCTTTAATATTATCATCGGCAATCTGCTTAAAAATGCGCTGTTTTACAGCCCGGC
>DATBNI010000594.1:0-17700 GCA_036554425.1 Psychromonas sp. | reverse complement strand
TAAAAATAAAAACAAAGGTAAACTCTTCCGTTAATATAACGAATGGATTAGCAATCTCGAGTCATTTAGTGAAGAATTATACGGATAGCATTTTAAGGCTAAAGTGAACTTTCAAATGAGTTAATAATTTTGTTTTTATTTAACGAAGTTATATTTTTAATATTCATCATATAGGTGTAATAAGGATAAAGTAGTGAGCGAAAGTAATTCTAGAATTGATAATATTGTCAGAGCGGCATGGTTATATTACGTCTCGGGTGAAAACCAGAGCAAAGTGGCCTCTATTTTAGGGGTATCTCGACCCGCGGCGCAGCGCATGATTGCGGCGGCAAAGGATGAAGGAGTCATATCATTTTCTGTCAACCACCCTATTGCAACCTGCCTTGAATATGAATCATTATTAAAGGATAAATTTAAGCTATCGCTGTGCCATATTACGCCCTATGAAAAAAACAGTAATACCGATCATAAAATATCTGTCGCCTACGGCGGCTCGCAAATAATCTCGAAATACATTAGCCAGGAAACCCCAATGCTGATTGGTTTGGGATCCGGTACAACCTTAAAAACGGCTATTAATTACCTGCAAAAAATTGACCGCCCGCAGCATAAATGTATTGCGCTAATCAGTGCTATGGATGCCAAGGGATTGTGTAACTATTATGATGATGTGCCGTTATTATTTGCTAATAAAATTAAGGCTCGTTATTACCAATTACCCGCACCTCGATACTCAATCAGCGAAGAAAATCATCAAATGTGGTGCAACAACCACCTTTATCAGAAAATAACGGCTAAGGCGGATAAAGCGGATGTGCTTTTTGTAGGAATTGGCTCTATCGGCACAGATAGCCCGATTGTTAAAGATAGATTTATAGATAATGAAAAATCAGAATCTCTGCGCAAGATTGGTGTGGTCGGCGAAATTTTAGGGCGCTTTATCGATAAAGAAGGCAATGTTGTTGATCACCTTATTAATAAAATGATCACCAGTTATGATGTCCGTAATAATAAAAACAAAAAAACCATCGCTATTGCTTCCGGTAGTGATAAACAAGTCGCAATATTGGCTGCCTTAAAAGGTCAATGGTTAAGTGGACTAGTCACCGATGAGCAAACTGCAAGATGGTTACTAACCAACTGAGAGTGATCTTGCTGCTTAACACTCATTTTCAGCATTAGCGGGTTACAAGTCATCATTTGATGATTTCATAAGCTTCTCATCAAATGTTGTTTTACTATGTCTAATTCACCTCAGTGTATTTGTAGCGCATAAAACAGGGGAATTAAGGGTTTATAGGTTAAGGTGTATTGACGCTAACCTTTTGCCAATTTTAAAGCATTCGCCCAGAAACAATAAAGCCCCGACTATTGTCGAGGCTTTATATAATGTTTGGCAGGGGTGGAGAGATTCGAACTCCCAACATACGGATTTGGAATCCGTCGTTCTGCCGTTGGAACTACACCCCTACAGACGTGTCGAATAATACCTAAGCTAAATTTAAAGTAAAGTATTTTATACTGCCAAAATGTTTGACTGACGACAAAACAAACAGTTAAAGCCTAAGCGGGCTTGCATAAAAAATTTATTTTATGTTTAACTACTCGTAGCCAGTTGCTATTCTCTAGTATATTTTACGGTTCAAACGCAGTTATCATTTAACAAGGATATTGAGCAATATGAGTACCCCACAACCAAGCATCAAACCTGCTGTTCCCAACTTTTCATCCGGCCCCTGCGCAAAACGTCCGGGTTATGATGTGAGTCAACTCGACCTTTCTGCATTAGGCCGTTCTCACCGCTCCAGTCTGGGTAAAAAAGCATTACAGAAAGTGATTTCCGATACGGCTGAAATATTACAACTGCCTGCAGGTTACCGGGTGGGTATTGTCCCGGCTTCAGATACCGGTGCGATGGAGATGATTTTATGGTCAATGCTGGGTCCAAGACCCGTTGATGTCTGCTACTGGGAGTCATTCGGTGAAGGCTGGTACGGGGATATTATCAAGCAGCTGAAATTAGCCAAGGTCAATAAAATCAGTGCGGATTACGGGCAGTTGCCTGATTTATCGAAAGTTAATCCGGAAAACGATCTGGTTTTCACTTGGAATGGCACAACGTCCGGTGTTAAGGTTGAAAACGGCGATTTTATTAAAGATGATCGCCAGGGTCTAAGCATTTGTGATGCAACTTCGGCTGTATTTGCGATGCCGTTACCCTGGGAAAAATTAGATGTGACCACCTTTAGCTGGCAGAAAGTGCTTGGCGGTGAAGGTGCTCACGGAGTTATCATTTTAAGTCCCCGTGCCGTTGAACGTTTGGAAAGTTATACACCAAGCTGGCCTTTGCCTAAAATATTTCGTTTAACGGCTGGCGGAAAACTGATTGAAGGTATTTTTAATGGCGCAACCATTAACACCCCTTCCATGCTTTGTATTGCGGATTACCAGGATGCCCTTAACTGGGTAAAAGAGATAGGAGGCGTTCAAGCAAGTATCCAAAAGTCTTCGGATAACTTAGCTGTTTTAGAGACTTTTGTGGCAAATAACAGCTGGATTAATTTCTTAGCTGAAAACGCAAAAATCCGCTCAAATACCAGCGTCTGTTTATCCCTTGAGTTAAGCGATTCGCAAATCAAAGCATTTATTAACTTACTGGCAGAGCAGCAGGTTGCTTACGATATCGGTGCTTATAAAGACGCTCCGAGTGGTTTACGCATCTGGTGCGGCAGCACGGTAGAAAGACACGATTTACAGGCTTTACTGCCCTGGCTGACTTGGGCTTACCAGAAAGTCACGGCATAACAGCAAAACAAAATTTAAGGGTCCCCATGAGCAATAATAAATTCGATTTTGACTATATTTGTATTGGCGGCGGCAGCGGCGGCATTGCCTCCGCTAACCGGGCATCGAGGTATGGACAAAAAGTAGCCATCATTGAGGCAAAAGCATTGGGCGGCACCTGCGTCAATGTCGGCTGCGTGCCTAAAAAAGCGATGTGGTATGCAGGTCAAATTGCCGATGCGCTGCGCTATGCGCCTGATTATGGTTTTGATGCACCGCTTAAAAATTTCAGTTGGGCAAAATTAGTTGAAAGCCGCGAAGCTTATATTGCCCGCATCCACCAATCCTATGAAAGAGTTCTGGGTAACAATAATATCACCGTGATTAACGGTTTTGCTAAATTTGTTGATAATCACACGGTTGAAGTCAACGGACAAACCTACACAGCACCCAATATCACTGTCGCAACGGGCGGAGCCCCTACTGTCCCATTGATAGAGGGAGCAGAGTACGGTATTACATCCGATGGCTTTTTTGCCCTTAATGAGCAGCCAAAACGGGTGGCCGTTGTCGGCGCGGGTTATATAGCAGTTGAAATTGCAGGTGTCTTTCATGCTTTGGGCAGTGAAACCCATTTACTTTGCCGCCGCCATACTTTTTTGCGTGAATTCGATCATATGCTCTCATCAACCTTGGTTGAAGTCATGCAGGAGGAGGGCCCGACACTGCATACGCATTCGACTCCCAAATCAGTGCAAAAGAATCAAGACGGCAGTCTCACCTTATATTTAGAAAATGAAAAATCACTGACGGTTGACTGTTTGGTCTGGGCCATTGGGCGTAATCCTGCCAATACTGATATCGGCCTGGAAAATACCGATGTTGAACTTAATAAGCATCAGTTTATCAATGTTGATAAGTACCAGAACACTACGGCTCAGGGTATTTATGCCGTGGGGGACAATACCGGAGAAATCCAATTAACCCCGGTTGCCATCAAGGCAGGCCGGCTGTTGTCAGAGCGCCTGTTTAACGGACAAGCTGATGCGCATTTAGACGCAAAATTAGTGCCTACAGTGGTCTTTAGTCACCCGCCAATAGGAACAATAGGGCTGACTGAACTTGAGGCGGAAGAACAATACGGTAAAAGTAACCTGAAGGTTTATACCTCACAATTTACCAGTATGTACACCGCCCTGACGACCATGCGCCAACCGACACGAATGAAATTAGTTTGTGCAGGGGAAAACCAAAAAGTGGTTGGCTTACATTGTATTGGCCTGGCATCCGATGAGATTTTGCAGGGTTTTGCGGTGGCCATGAAAATGGGCGCAACTAAAGCAGACTTTGACAGCTGTATCGCGATTCACCCAACCAGTGCGGAAGAATTTGTTACCATGACATAAGTAATAAAGAAGCAACAAAAAGCCCCGCTTAATCTATAGCATTAAGCGGGGCTTTTTTATTAATACCGATTAAACAGAGAAAGGATATTTAATCGCGTCGTGGTATTGATAACCCTCGACTTCAAAATCATCCATGGTTACCCAGGTCTCCAAATCTCGTAATGATTTAATCTTCGGATTAATTTTTAATTGCGGAGAGGAAAAAGGTGAGCGCTGTAACTGCACATCACGCATTAAGGCTAATTGATCTTCATAGATGTGTGCATTAACTATCTTATGATAAGCCATGCCCGCTTTTTTACCTGTTATTTGCGCCATCAAGGCGAGTAAGGCAAAGACCTGAACTTGATTGAAATTAAGGCCCAGCGGCACATCGCAGGAACGCTGGTAACTGGTCAAGTGCAGTGTATCGCCAAGCAATGAAAAGGTATGAGTATGCATGCAGGGGCGCAAACAGCCCATCTCAAATTCGCCGGGATTATAAAAAGTCACTATTTCCCCGCGATCATCAATACCCTTACTGAGATCATCCACTACTTTTTTAAGCTGATCAATAAAACCGCCGTCTGGCTTGGCCCATGAACGCCCCTGAATCCCGTAAACGCGGCCCATATCGTCCTCACCTTTACGGTGCGGATTATTCAGCCAGGCTTCATTGAGATTGGAATTTGCATCCCAGGTTTTAGTCCCTAATTTTCTAAAATCAGCCGCATTATCATAACCACGGAGATAACCAATAAGCTCTGCAATGGCGGATTTATAAAAACTTTTGCGTGTGGTGATCATCGGAAATTGATTATTGCCCACATCATATTCAAGGTCGGCATTGATCACAGTCAAGCAGCGTTTGCCGGTGCGCTCGTTCTCAATCCAGACACCCTGTTCGACGATGCGCTGACATAATGCTAAATATTGTTTCATTTTTTTGTTACCTAAACGGGTGAGTTATGATTTTTTAGCCTGGTGTTTTTTGGCCTTATTTTTTTTAGCTTTTGGCTGTTTAACATTAACTGTTTGAGATGCAGCTTTGCCACTGTAGGCATAAGTGATTAATGCCGCTCCGGCAAAGATCATAGGCAATGATAATAGCTGTCCCATGCTTAGCCCCAGACTCAACAATCCGAGGTGTGCATCGGGCTCCCGTGCAAACTCAACGATAAATCGAAACACGCCATAGGCTAATAAAAATAATCCGGCGACTGAACCTGCTGGTCGGGTTTTACGAATAAAGAGTATTAGAATAATAAATAAGACCACACCTTCCAGCGCAAACTCGTAAAGTTGCGACGGGTGACGAGGTAATGGACCTGCATTTGGGAAGATAATGCCAAAGGGAGAATCAGTTACTCTTCCCCACAATTCAGAATTAATAAAGTTACCAATACGTCCGGCGCCGAGTCCAACGGGTAAAAGCGGTACGATAAAATCCCCGACGGATAAAATTGAACGTTGATTCTTTTTAGCATAAAAAATAATTGCAGTGACAACTCCCAGTACACCACCATGGAATGACATTCCGCCTTCCCATATTCTAAACAGATAAAGCGGATTATCTAAAAACAGCGGGAATTGATAAAAGAAAACGTATCCCGCACGGCCGCCTACAATAACCCCCATAAACCCATAAAAAAGCAGATCGCTGGCTTGTTCACGTGTCCAGATACCATTTGATTTATCGCATTGACGATTTGCCATCCATAAGGCAAAAGCAAAACCAAGCAGATACATCAAACCATACCAACGGATATCAAGCGGGCCAATACTAATTGCGATTGGGTCTATAACGGGTAAAACGAAATTTGAAACTGACATTGAACTACTCATTTCACGGTATTTTAAAGGGGATAACATCATAACCCAATCACCCGATGATACCAATAATAGCTTGTCGACAAAAGGCATTAAGCCTCTATCACTGTGGTCACTACTTGTGCTTTCACTTCCCTATTTATCACTTCAGGTTGAATAACAAGCGTCCGTAGACCAAGTAGACTGATAGCGCCGCACTACAATGAAAATTATTCCATTTTTTATCTGTAAATGTTACATTTTCATGATAAATCTCACAAATCCTCAGGCTAACAGCTTTATAATACGCGCCAATTGCCCATGTAAAGGTGATTTCCGTCTACCCGCAACTAATGGATTTATTGACCACGAATCCCACAATATAATACAGGTTTAAGATATGACCCGAAGCCCCACTCTTTTACAACGATTTTTAAACGGCAGTTTAGTATTACAAATAGTAATAGGCATTGCAGCCGGTTTAACACTTGCAAGCTTTTCACCAACGAGTGCCTTATCAATTTCCTTTTTAGGCAGTTTATTTGTCAGTGCTTTAAAAGCGGTCGCACCCATTTTAGTTTTTGTGTTGGTTGCATCTTCGATTGCGAATCAACAAAAAGACACACATACCAACCTCAAACCTATTATTAAGCTGTATTTGCTCGGCACGCTGCTCGCAGCTTCGACAGCTGTTGTGGTGAGTTATTTTTTCCCTACCACTTTGGTACTGGTTGCAACTGATATTCAAGCAACGCCTCCAAATGGGATCCTCGAAGTATTAAATACTCTCTTATTTAAAATCGTTGATAACCCGGTAAATGCATTAATGAGCGGCAATTTTATTGGTATTTTAGCCTGGGCGGCAGGTTTAGGTTTTGCTCTGCAACGTGCAAACCAAAGTACCAAACAGGCATTACATGATATCTCTAATGCAGTGACCCGTATTGTTCATTTAGTGATACGTTTTGCGCCTCTTGGTATTTTTGGCTTAGTTGCAGGTACTATTGCAGAAACCGGCTTTGATGCACTTTTAGGCTACAGCCATTTATTAGCCGTATTAATTGGTTGCATGATCTTAATTGCCTTAGTGGTTAACCCTATTATTGTCTACAGCAAAACAAAAACGAATCCATACCCGTTAATTTTCAGATGCTTACGCGAATCCGGAGTCACTGCATTCTTTACCCGCAGTTCAGCTGCCAACATACCGGTGAACATGGCGTTGTGTGAGAAATTAGATCTTCACGAAGATACTTACTCAGTTTCAATTCCGCTTGGTGCAACCATCAATATGGCGGGTGCTTCAATCACAATCACAGTATTAACCTTAGCTGCGGTGCATACACTGGGTATTGAGTTTGATATTGCCACCGCTATTTTATTAAGCGTGGTAGCAGCCGTTTCTGCTTGCGGGGCATCGGGTGTTGCAGGCGGTTCTTTATTATTAATTCCACTCGCCTGTGGATTATTTGGTGTACCAAATGAAGTCGCAATGCAGGTGGTAGCCATAGGCTTCATTATCGGTGTCGTTCAAGACTCAGCGGAAACCGCATTAAACAGTTCAACGGATGTGATCTTTACAGCAGCGGCTTGTTACGCAGCAGAAGAGCTACCATTAGCTGTAGTTGATACGATTGAAACAGCAGCAAAAGCATAACGGTTAAAGATAAAAGCCGAGTGTAAAAACTCGGTTTTTATCTTATCTAAGGCTGACTACTTACCTGCGCGGATAAATCCACCTAATCCTTTTATATTAAGATAATCAGCAAAAATAGCGCGAATATCTTTACCACTGCTTGCCTTCAAAGCCAGCTCTACACAAGACTCTAATTCATAACGGGGAAGCGCATTAATTAAATATTTAATTCGCCCTATGTTATAGGAGTTCATACTCAATTTGCTATAGCCCAACCCGAGCAAAATTAAACAACCAATAGGATCACCGGCAAGCTCACCGCAGATACTCACTTCCAAATCAAAGCGCTTGCCGTTATCGATAATTATTTTTAGCGCCTGCAGCACGGCAGGGTGATAACTATCGTAAAGCGAAGCCACACGACTGTTATTTCTATCCACGGCTAATAAATATTGGATCAGGTCATTGCTGCCAACTGAAATAAAGTCGACTTTTTGTGCGAGAGCAGGAATCAAGAAAACCGCAGCAGGGACCTCAACCATCGCGCCTATCGCGGGTATAGGGAATGCTTCTGAAGAATAATCAAGTTCAAATTTCACTTCATTCCATGCTTGAGTAATCAATTTATTGGCTTCGTCTATCTCCTCCATTGAAGTTACCATTGGCAACATTATGCGTAAATTTTGATGTTTTACACTGGCTCTTAACATCGCTCTAATCTGGACCAAAAATATCTCAGGATGATCCAGGGTTAAACGAATACCACGCCAGCCAAGGAAGGGGTTATCTTCTACTATCGGAAAATAACTCAGCGGTTTGTCACCACCTATATCCAAGGTGCGCATGGTCACAGGTAACGCAGAATACTGCTCTAGCAGTCGTTGGTATACTTGCACCTGCTCTTGTTCGGTAGGGAAGGAGTCCGTCAGCATAAAAGGTAATTCACTGCGGTATAAACCTATGCCGTCAAAATGCCCTGATATTGTCCCGTGCTGCTTGGCATTTAAACCTGTGTTTAGCAGTATCGAAATCACATGACCGTCAAGGGTAACGGCTTTTTCATGCTGGTCAGATTCAACCAGCTTTTTTAATTCATTCTCTTCATCGATCACGGATTGATAATAACTCACTAATGATTGCTCAGGCAGTAGAATCACGCTGCCTTCATAACCATCAATAATTAAACTTTTCTGATTAATATTATCTAAAGAAAACTGCACGCCCATCACCGCGGGAATACCCAGTGTCCGCGCTAAAATCGCAACGTGAGAGCCAATACCACCGTGAACCGAAACAATGCCCTGTAACTTATCGTTTGGAATACTCGCCAGCATAGATAAAGTCACTTCATTGGCCACCAGAATCAGCTTATCGGGTAACTTTAAATCATCATCGACCTGATGCGTAAGATGGTATAACAAACGTTGTGCAACATCGCGAATGTCTGAGGAGCGCTGACTTAAATAGGGATCACTCATCGCCTCAAATTGTTTGATATAAGACTCGGCGACCACTTTAACCGCACTCGGGGCATTTAAATGAGATTCATTGATTTGTACTCTAATGGCATTTAAAAAGGTTTTATCTTTTAGAATATGCGAGTAGATATCAAACAGGAGGAAGGCATCTTTTGAAACTTGTTCTTTAAGTGTTAATGCCAGATTAGAAAATTCGTCGATGCATTTTTTGACTATTATCTCAAACAGCAGGAGATCTTTACTTATCGAGTGACTTTTTTCTACTATGACTTCCGCTAAGGTCATAATAGAACGTACAACATAAGCATCTGCTATCGCGATGCCGGGGCTTGCGGGAGAGCCCTGCAGATGAATTGATGCCCTTGGCTGGTTTAACCGTTCAACATCTAAATTAAATGGCTGGTCAATGACGCTGGCCAGATGCATCGCTAAGGTGAGTAAAAAAGATTCTTCTAATTCGCTGAATAAACGCGGGCCTTTTTGCTGAACAACCAACACGCCCAATGCTTTTCGCCGATGGATGATGGGCGTGCCTAATAATGAATTAAAAGACTCTTCTCCACTGCTTGGCAAATATTTATAATTGGGGTGCGCGGTTATGTTGGCAATGTTTAATGGCTCACCCTTCTGATGAATTAAGCCTATAATACCTTCGCCAAATTTGAGGTAGGAAAAACCAACCACTTGGCTGGCAAGGCCTTCACTGGCGATCAAATTAAGTTGGGAGGTGCTCTCATCGGTAATATAAATAGAGCAACAGTCGACCTCCATGGCTAATTTGGTTTGCCGTACCAATATATCCATCGCTTCGGTTAAATTTTTTGCATTGCTGACCTGCTCTACTATATGCCGCAATTGACTTAACATGCAAAACCCCTTTCTTAGAAAAAGCTTTGTTATCTTTTTTTATAAAAAGATGCCCGACGAGGCCGTTTATTCCTTTTCTTTTCTGAACTCTTTTTCATTAACAAAAAAGCAACAGCAGAAAATTCTTTTAACGCCGAGCGGTAAACCTCACACTTGAAGGATACAACCTGGCGAACAGGATACCAATAAGTTACCCAACGCCAGGCATCAAATTCAGGATTGCCGCAAGCCTCAAACTCAATTTGCTTTTCATCTGAAATCAATTGTAATAAAAACCAGCGCTGTTTCTGGCCGATGCAAACTGGATCCGGCGAGTCCCAACGAACTAATCGTTTAGGTAATTTATAACGTAGCCAATGTCGGCTAGTTGCTAATAATTTAACGTGCTCAGGTTTTAAACCAACTTCTTCGTACAGTTCTCTATACATGGCTTGTTCAGGTGTTTCTCCCTGTTTAATTCCCCCTTGGGGAAACTGCCATGAATGCTGTCCAAATCGTTTCGCCCATAAAACCTGCGCATTATTATTACAGATGATGATACCTACATTTGGACGGTAACCGTCAGTATCAATCACTAAAGTGCCTTTTATAGGTTATGATCCATTATTTATGAATTTTTTATGCTTTTTATAATAATGGATGGAAATTTAAGTAATGGCGCATTCTTTCACAGATTATCAGATCCATCAAATCGTTCATCTGAAAAATGTCGGTTATCTATCAAGACAATTTTTTAACGAATAATTTATACTGTTACATATCCACGATAAATGTGTATAACTTTGTGCATAATAAAAGCCTTTTGTTATAATAGATCTTTTTTAAGCGATTGAAGATCCACAGCAATCAGAATGCGCGGCTGATTATACCATAAATAACAACTGGTTATGTTATTTTTACATGATACTGAAATTAGCATCTGTATTTAGATCCAGTAGTATTCATTCACAATCGGATGTGTATATCTTGCTCGTTTAAAAAACAAACAGTTTTAATAATAGCGCTATTTTTAGTTTAATTATTCGACATTAATCTATTTTTTTAAGACTATTTCAAATAATGCTTTAATATTTTGAATCGTTCACCGATAAGACTCAGTTATCCACTATAAAAGTGGATAACTCTGTGTAATTAACAGGGTAAAACATGAATAACCCTGAATAATCCAAATAGAATAAATAGTAGGGTAAATAGAATGGCATTTAATTCTCCCCGTTCAACCGCCGAACTGCTAAGCCGATGTGAGCAAATTGCCGGCCACTGCCTGGCGGAGTTGGCCGAGATGGCAGACCAACCTATGGCCAAAGATTTACGCAGCAATAAAGGCTGGGTTGGTCAACTCATAGAGTGGCACCTGGGCGCCACTGCTGGCAGCAAACCAGAGCAAGACTTTAAACATCTGGGCATTGAACTAAAAACAATTCCGATTGATCAAAATGGGAAAGTACTGGAAACTACTTTTGTATGCAGCGCGCCTATTTTAAATATCCGTCAGCTAAATTGGGAAAACTCCAACGTGCGCAATAAAATCAGCCAGGTTTTATGGGTCCCGGTTCAGGGAGAGCGTACCGTCCCGCTTGGTGATCGTGTCGTTGGTAATAGTTTTTTATGGTCAGCTAATCAGCAACAAAGCACATTATTAAAATTGGACTGGAATGAAATAATGGAAAAAATTTCGCTTGGCCAAATAGAGTCAATCACTGCTCGAGATGGTCAAGTGATGCAGCTCAGACCAAAGGCGGCTAATGGAAAGTGTTTAACCGATGCGGTTGGCGCAGACGGACAAATAATAAAAGTTCGCCCGCGTGGTTTTTACTTAAAAAAGATATTTACACAATCAATTATTAGTCAACAGTTTGATCTCGAATAATAAATAAATATAATTTTTCTAGAATTTAATCCATTTTTGCAGTAAATTTGTTATCAGTCTTAAAGGAGTTAAAGATGCCTATAAAAAAACAATATTTGAAAAGTAAACCTCTGGTTAAAGTCACATTCGAAATAGAAAAGGAAGAAGCTTCAGGGGCGAAAAGCATTATTTTGCTTTCCGAACACAACAATTGGTCTGCCATTGAACTTAAAAAATTCAAAAATGGCAAGTTTAAAGTGACTGAAAACATTCCCACTGCAGGTAATGATAGTTTCCAATTTATCTACATCGCCACTGCAGATGAAGGTAATGAATTCAGTATATTACCAAGCGGTGCTGATGCCCTCGTTGATAACGGGATGAATAATGGTGGCAAAAATGCACTATTACAGATTGCGCAGTAAAAATTCATTTTAATAATCCATAAAAAAACCGCTTCTCGGCGGTTTTTTTATGGATTATTAATAGTATAAGTTCAAGATTTTTGCACTTCAACATAGACGGCTAATTTTTGCCCCGGCTGGATATATTCACCTTTATTTAACTCATTCCAGCGCAGCAGATCTGCGATCTTCACATTAAATTTTGATGCAATACGATGAAGAGAGTCTCCGGCAAGTACCTGATAGGTCATACGGCGAGTCGCATTTTTATTGGGTGTGGACTTGAGCCCTTTCCAAAGCGTTATTTTTTGCCCTAACTGTAATGGTTTTGAACTATTTATGGTATTCCATTTAGCAATCTCTTTCACCCTCACATCAAAGTTACGGCTGATATCCCAGAGCGTATCGCCTTCACTTACTGTATAGATAACTTTATTTTTTCCTTTCTTAACAGATACTTGCTGACGTTCAGAGCGTTTAGCCTGACGATTCAAATATTCCTGCTGGGCTTTAGTTGCAATAGGAATAAGTAAAGGCTGTCCTATTTTTAGAAATGCACTGTCAAGGTCGTTAACCTGTTTTAACACATTGACCGTTGTATAATTTTTGCGTGCAATGAGCCCCAGGTTATCACCTGACTGCACGGTATAACGAGACCAGCGGGTGCGTTTGTTTTGCGCCGTATTAGCCAATTTTTTACTAAACTGCGGTGCAACTTTTGTCGGGATAAGTAATCGGTGGGGACCGTTAGGTGACGTTGCCCAATGATTATAACCGGGATTTAAGAACTGAATCTCAGGTACCGATATTTGCGCCAATTTTGCCGCATAAGCAAGATCCAGTTGCGAACCGGTATCCACATAAGTGAGTACCTGCTTATTCGCTATCACAGGCAGCTCAATACCATACTTTTTGTGATTACGTATAATATCAACTAAGGCTAATAACTTTGGGACGTATTCTTGAGTCTCTCTTGGCAGCGATAAATTCCAATAATCTGTCGGTTTATTGTGTTTTTTATTAGCGCGAACCGCCCTTTCTACCCGCCCCTCGCCAGAGTTATATGCCGCGAGTGCATGCAACCAATCTTCAGCTAAATATTTATGCAATATGTCCATATAGGTTAAAGCTGCGTCCGTCGAAGCGTAAACGTCACGACGTCCGTCGTACCACCAGTCTTGAGTCAAACCAAATCGCACCCCGGTACCCGGCATAAACTGCCACAAACCGGCAGCATGACTATTCGAATAAGCAAAGGGATTAAAAGTGCTTTCTACTACGGGCAGCAAGGCAAGTTCAAGGGGCAGGTTTTTTGCTTCTATTTGTTCAATAATCAGATATAAAAATGGCTCTGCCCGTTTTGAAACTTGGGCCAGGTGGTTTGGGTGCTTTAAAAAATAATTCCGCTGTTTAGCGACGCGCGCGTTTTTAGGCACCTCAAATTCAAAACCTTCGGCTAACTTTAACCAAAGATTATCATAACTGACGGGCAGGGAGTCTTGGTCAATAAGCGGTGTCAGCTTCCCTTCCGCCGCTCTCGTCAACATCCCCTGTTGTGGATCTTTAGTCTTTTTTATGGATGGCGCAGGCCCGGCTAACTTATCTGTAGTGGTACAAGCTGTAACAAAAAATAGAAGAAAAACCGTCAGAAAAAATCTCATGAAAATACCACCCACTGTGAATAAGCCGCGTATTCTAGCTTAATTTGTCCTAATACCAAATTGATTAATTCAGCTGAGCGGGAAAGAGCCCTGTCAAATATACCCAAATTACTTGAAGATGCAGAAATCTGCATCTTCAAGTAATTTGGGTATCTGTATAATTAAAAATTATCTTTATACTGACGTAACGCGCTAAAACAGCTGAGCGGATCATTTAACGCTTGGCCTAAATGATTTTGTAAATTATTAATAACTGTTGGTTGCCGGCAGCGCAGGAACGGATTAATGGCCTTTTCTAACCCTATTGTTGAAGGTATGGTCGGCAGCCCCTGTTGACGTTTTTTACTCACTTGTTGTATATAATTTAACAGTGCCTTATTTTTAGGTTCAATATGATGAGCAAAAACAAGGTTATTTTGAGTATATTCATGAGCACAATATACTTTTGTATTATCAGGTAACAGCGCCAGACGAGACAAAGCTGAGAACATTTGTTCGTAACTGCCTTCAAATACACGCCCGCACCCGCCTGAAAATAACGTATCCCCGCAAAATAGCAGGCGCTCATTATAGAAGGCAATATGATCCAATGTGTGCCCCGGCACATCCATCACCTGCAATAAAAGTCTACCGTCAAAAAAACTTAAGCTCTCACCTTCATTTATTAATCTGCAAGGCTCAAACAATTTCTTTTTACTATAGATCGAAATTTTTTCATCCCGTGCAGATAATAATGCTTCAACACCCGCAATATGATCATAATGATAGTGTGTTAAAAGAATAGCATCTACAATCAATTGCTGCTCTTCCAACATTAATAAAACCGGCGCGGCATCACCGGGATCAATAATGATGCAGTGTTGACTTTGACTATCTTTGATAAGCCAAATATAGTTATCCTCAAATGCTTTAATTGTTATTACATTTTCCATCACATAACCTCTCTTGAATTTAACTTGGAGTGACTTAAGACATGAGGACTGCCAAAACATCTCGTATTTTACCCCCTCTCAGGTCCTGGCAAGAATTACCCAACGGGGAGTTGCTGCAGCAACAAACACAACAACGTATTGATGACTGCCTTGAACAATGCTTTGGTTATAACCTGTTAAAGTTAGGCCAGTTAAGTTGTCAAATCAACACCTCAAACTCGATAATTTCTCATCAAATAAACTGCGCAAGTAATGGTAATAATCTTAGCCTGCAAGCTGACATAAACCAGTTACCGCTGCAAGATTCGACGATCGATCTGTGCATTCTGACCCATGAATTGGATTTTTCAAGCGATCCTCACCAATTATTACGAGAAATAGACAGGGTTTTAGCGCTCGACGGTACGTTAATCATCAGTGGTTACAACCCGATAAGTTTGTTTGGATTACGTACGGCACTTCACCCTAAAAACCCTAAAAATGCACGTCTTTTTTTACCTAACAGGGTGATCGATTGGTTGCATTTATTGGGTTTTAAAATTCAACAAAAACAGCACTTTGATTTTCTATCACACAATTTAAATAGCACCTGCTCACTTTTTATTGAAGATTTCGGGCAGCGCTACCTGCCTTATTTTTGCAGTGTTTATTTTATTATCGCAAAAAAGAAAACCATCCCCATGACGCCAGTCAAATATCCCTTCCAATTTAAAGGGAAAATGGTACCCGGGCCAGCGGTGGTAACACGGGGTCACTACCCCTCGTAACCAATATCCTCTTGAGTCGGGTTATCTTCTGCAGCCTGGCGAGCAAGGTCATCGCAGCGCTCATTTTCAGGGTGACCAGAGTGACCTTTAACCCAATGCCAGGTCACTTTATGCTTCTCTTGTGCCGCATCCAAGGCTTTCCACAGATCGACATTTTTAACCGGCGCTTTAGCGGCGGTTTTCCAACCGCGCTTTTTCCAATTATGAATCCATTGCGTTATACCTTGACGAACATACTGACTGTCAGTTGTCAACTCGACTTCACAGGGCTCGGTTAAGCTTTGCAGCGCTTTTATGCAGGCTAACATTTCCATGCGGTTGTTAGTGGTGAGCAAAAAACCTTCCGACAACTCTTTGCAGTGTTCGTTATAAATCATCACGGCGCCGTAACCGCCCGGTCCAGGGTTACCTAAACAGGAACCATCCGTAAAAAGTTTAATTTTTTTCATTCAGTTACCAAATTGATTAATCATGATAAATCCACCCACTTCACCATCAAGCAGCAACATCTTGAGGTAATTTGAGTATAGATGGTAAACTATACGGCTAATATGCAACTTATTGAAACTATTAATTGAGATCAGCATGAACACAGACAAAATGAGACGACAGGTAGTCTTGGATACAGAGACGACGGGTATGAATAAAGACGGCACAATTTATGTTGGTCATCGGATCATCGAAATTGGTTGTGTTGAAGTCATTAATCGACGCTTAACCGGCCGTCATTATCATGCTTATATAAAACCGGATCGTGAAGTCGACCCGGAAGCGGTGACTGTTCATGGTATTACCGACGAATTTTTGCAGGATAAACCCGGGTTTGCTGAAATTGCAGATGAGTTCATCGAGTTCATCAAAGGGGCTGAATTAATTATCCATAACGCACCTTTTGATGTCGGCTTTATGGATCAGGAGTTTCGTTTTTTAAATAAAAGAACACAACCAACAGCTGAAATATCGACCATCACAGATACCTTAGTCATGGCGAGAAAAATGTATCCAGGCAAGCGCGCCAGCCTGGATGCCCTGTGCCGGGAACTTGGTATTGATAATAAGCACAGGGTTCTGCACGGCGCTTTATTAGATGCGGAAATATTAGCGGATGTTTACCTGCTCATGACCGGCGGGCAAAAAAAACTTAACCTCTTAAGCTCAGGGAAAAATGAAACTAATACGGAAAAACGCGCGAGAAAAACGCAATCGCCACTCACTATTATCAGAGCCAGCGAAGATGAACAGCAGGCACATGAAAAACGCTTAGATCTTATTGAAAAATCCGCCAGTTGCCTATGGCGGGAAGAATCATAGCCGGATTAATATCCTAACGCGGCAATAGATCTAAAAACAAAGTTGAAAGAATTTATATAACGATCAATTATTTAATAGCAAGTCTCTCAAAAAGTGCTAAACAAACCGCGCTTAGGCAGCAAAGAAGATAAAAAAACAAGCACAATGATGATAAAACGAGCGATCGAGAAAGTTAAGGGAAAATATTGGCGTTTTTTTGTTTTTCTTTATTGACTCGGCAAATGCAACTCCGTATTATCTGCGCCTCAACAAAGATACACTTTGTGTGTTGTTGACTTTTGCTGGAGTGGTAGTTCAGTTGGTTAGAATACCGGCCTGTCACGCCGGGGGTCGCGGGTTCGAGTCCCGTCCACTCCGCCAAACTCTTTTTATAAGGTTTATTGGCAAGTAACTTCCAGCAAATTCAACGGGTTGTAAATCGTATATTACAGCGATTGTTAAAGTGAAAACTTTACTGAATTTTATGAAAATAAAAAGTAATCACTGATTGTTATCACGTGGAGTGGTAGTTCAGTTGGTTAGAATACCGGCCTGTCACGCCGGGGGTCGCGGGTTCGAGTCCCGTCCACTCCGCCAACAGTATTACAAAATAGCAATATTATTAGAAATAATAAGATTTTATGTGTAACCAACACATAAAAGTGAAGAAAGCTGTAACACACTCGTGGAGTGGTAGTTCAGTTGGTTAGGCTTCTTGCTTAACATAGTCGGCCTGTCATGCCGGATTCGGGTTTTAATTCGAATAAAATAGTGATGTTTAATACTGTAGTACTCACGTGGAGTGGTAGTTCAGTTGGTTAGAATACCGGCCTGTCAC
>DATBNI010000554.1:0-3701 GCA_036554425.1 Psychromonas sp. | reverse complement strand
TTGGTATTTTTGCCAAAAGGCCAATGCGGATACCGGCAGCTCACTCTCTATTGCCTGCTCAAATAAATAATCGCTTTGCTGTTCAAAAAAATCGCTTTCATAAACGAGTTTTTCAATACTGCTGATAACCACTTCTCCGCTTTCTCGTACTTTAACCGCGGGTTGATTATTTTGTTTACGTAATGATTGCACCAGATTCATTAATGGCGTTTCTACCGCCGTATTATGCGGGTCAACGTAACTGCACAATGGCATTACCGGCGCAAACTTCAATGATTCAGGGAAATCAGGCTCCTCAAACATTTGCTCGGGAAGTTCAAATTCAGGGTGCTGCCGTAAATAACGAGCCATATTACGTAACTGACTTGCCTGCTTTTCATCGCGACGCAAACGAAACAGACTTAAGCGCATGTTATCGATGATAAAACGTAAACGCGGTAATGTTTGGTTAAACCAGTAAATAAAGCCGGTTATTTTACGTGCAAATTCATTCGGACAGGGCCAGTTAATCCACTCATAACAAGCTTCAGGGTCGATCTGCTGTAACTCAGTCAATAGATTTTGTGCATGGCTCAAATAACGTTCATTTTGTCTTATTTTATTGGCGAGCGTACTGACAAAACCAAATTGACTGACGATCGCATAGTGCATATTTTCAAGGTTAGTATTTAAACCATCTTTGGTTTCATAAAGCAGATCATCCAACTGATCGAGATAAAATTCCGCATCATCACTCTGTTTTGCCTGCACGGCTTGTTGAAAGTCATAAACCGTTTCATCCAATGCCTCAATGACTTTACCCATGTCCGTCAGTTGACGATAACTGCTTTGTTTACGCATTAAACGATTGAGCATACGTTTAAAATCCGTGGTAATACGAAATTCACCGGGCTCATCATCGGGTCTTAACAGACCCGCTTTATGTAACAGATTGATAGTACGCTGTTCACCTTGATCTGTTACCACCGAGCCATAGACATAAGCATTAGCCAGCAACTCATCGTGTGCGCCAATTTTACGTAATAACTCCGCCACTTGTCCTGCATCATAACCCGCCATTAAAAGAGTAACTCCTCTTGCTGGCAGTGCGCTTCTTCGGGTAATTCAACCTTTTCCGAATCATTTAAAAATTCGATTAAAAGATAAATAAGGTCAAATCTTGCGCTGGCATAATAACGACTGCTGCCAGCATTTTTGCGCACCAGATAATGCATTTCTTCGAGTTTTTGGAAAACCGTGACTAACTGCTCACGGGTTTCCACTTTATTGGTTTTAAAAGGTTTGATAGAGGTCAAACGGCGTAACTGATCACGTAAGCTCTGATCGTGCTCAAAGGGATCAAAGAGCCTATTAATATTTATCACAGATTTTGCGCGCACCGGCAGATCCGCATGGGAAGCGGTTAATAACAAGTCTAAAAATTCAACCAGAGGTCTAAAAGTGGCGCGCATCTCAGTAAAAAGCGCAGTCAGTTCAACACTGTTGGAATTATCAACTTGGGCAAAGGTACAATAATAAGCTTCCGCGCTTTCCAAGTAGCTCAGGTTTCTGTCTAAATTTGCTAAAAAATCATCTACCCGCTCACTATTACCGCCCGCTTTCAAATATTCAAACTCTTCCGGATAAGCCGTTTCACAAATAACCGATCCGGTTAATAATTTTTGCACCGTCTGTTTAAACATTAACTTAACTCCTGTGCGGTTTTTTCTTGGGCAATACTTTCGTCAGACTCTTTCTTGAATGCGCTGTCGACTCGGTTTTGTGCGATGGCCCGTTGCGCTAACAGTTCATCCAAACGCGAAGTGGGAATGCCGGCATGGAAAATTTTATTATCTTTTAATTTATAATGGCGTTGGTAAAGTGAAAGAATATGCCGGTCTGTCGAAGGAGATGCAGATAAGATACTGATATTATTATCATTAAACATCTGCAGTAACAAATCAACATTTTCGGCCGCTAGCTCTCCCAGCTCGTCAACGGGTAATATTATTTGCGAGCTGTTTTCACCCGTGCCGCGTAACATACCTAAAAGTCCGGCAAATAATGACAGCATGGCCAGATAAGAAAGTCCGGTCGAGCTCACTTTTTTAAGTTGTTTGGCATTACGGGCATGCTTCACTTGCCCTTTTTCGGTGATCGTAAATTCAATATCAAAAAGATTATTATGGGCTAACGCAAAACCTTCACTGGGTAAGTATGCTGACAATCTCTGCATTGCGTGGACCAGTTCATCGGGTATTTCCCCCACCCCTTCTCTTAATTGATCCCGGTGTAATTCAAATGCTTTAGCAAAAACCTGCAGCGGCCCCCAATAATCTAATTCTTCCTGTTTCATAACTGTGCTGACATTGATATCGGCAAGTGCTTCAAAGTGTGTCAGTGCAGTAACATTATCGGATAGTTTTTTGCCTATCTGTTTAATACGCTGTCCAAAATTTTCTATATGTTGATAGAACTCATTGATCATATTGGCATTAACAGTGACCAATTGATAAGTGCTTTTTTGTTTTTGCTCAGCGCTGCTTAATAGATCGGCAATCGGACTGCGGTATTTAAATAATAACTCTGCGCCCTGATAATGATCGTTATCGGCAACTAATTTTTGCCAATTTTCATATAACTCACTCGCGGAATGATCTTTTTTGAAGCGGTCATTAAATTTATTAAGCTGTTCATTAAGACGTTTGTGGATGCTTTTGAATTGTGCCAGGCAATCATTACAAAAACTGATACTCAGATCAGCCTGGTTGGTCGGTTGATGCTCAGCAAAAGTCGCAGTAATACCACTTTGTTCACAATCACGATGGCTCTCATTAAGCAAGACTAAAAGATCCTCGCCGGCATGACTTTGTTGGTTTAGCTTTTTGATAATCAGCTTGGTATCACTGATCTGCTTGCCCAGATTAATCTGCAGCTCTTCGATTGATTGTTCAATATTACGTTTTGTTATATTTCTGTTTTGATTATGTTCAACCAGGCTGTCACGGTGACTGTAACGCTCATTCATAAACTGCAAATAGCTGCGCGCTTTTTGCTCGAAAATCGCACATTTTTCGAGAGCCCGAATGAGCTCTTTTCTTTCCCGACTGCGTTTATCTACTTCTCCATCGGGATCAAGTTTATCTAAATCAGTACTTTTCTGTTTTTGCAGTTCTTTTATCCGAGTTTTATGACCAGACTCTAAGGACAGCAACTCTTCACTTAATAATGCCAGTTGGGCATCTCTATCACTCTCAACCACCATCCGCTTTTCTAACATCTGGTTATTTAATTCACTTTTCTGCTCTTGCTGCTGCTCTAAAAATGCCTGTTGTTTTTTATCATGCGCTTTTTTCTGGTTTTCGAGAGAATGAATCTGTTTAGTCACGCTATCAATATGGGTTTTAATGGCCAGTTGTTTTTTGAGCGCAAGATTCTGATGCTGCACTTTGAGTTGCTGCAGATTTAATTCATTTTGTTTTAACCCCTGCGCTGCCTGGGTTATTTTAAGCTGTTGGTTTTCAAGCTGTTTATTCAGTTGAGCAAGATGCTCATCCAGCTGCTTAATTTTCTCACCTTGCGTCTGGTAGGTTATTTCAAGCGCATCGCGCTTTTCACGCAATTGCGTTTCATCTAACAGCAGCGAGTCGTTATTTTGGATCTGCTGCAAATCTAACTTCAAACCGTAGAAGCTCAATTCCCCGCCAACCCATTCGGGGTAA
>DATBNI010000550.1:0-2457 GCA_036554425.1 Psychromonas sp. | reverse complement strand
TATCCCCACCACTAAACCGAGAATTAAAACTAATAAATAACGCATAATATTTTCCTATTAAAGTGCCACGGTTTAAGTTAATCGCATTAAATAATGATTCCTGTGCTTTCACCAGCTCAGGGGAATAAAGATCAAACAGGGGTTGCCCTTTTTCAACTTCAACGCCTACGGATTTAACATAGAGTTTTTCAATCCACCCCGATACACGGCTATTAATTTGCCACAGCGCATTATCATTGGCCTGCACCGTTCCTAATGTATTGATGGCGATATTTAACTGCTCGTTAACCACTAGGCCTGTACGAACGCCAAGATTATTTTCAACCGTCGCTGAGATTTTAACTAAGCCCGCTTCAGACTCGCCACCGGCTTCCTCATAAACAGGAACTAAGTCCATGCCCATAGGTGATTTTCCCGGTTTGTCACGCTGATAATTGGCATCCATAGGGGCAACCCAATATAAAATTTTAGGCTCAGATTTTTCCGCTGCGGCACCTTTTTCTGCATAAACAGGGACTAAATCCATGCCCATAGGTGATTTACCCGGTTTGTCACGCTGATAATTGGCATCCATAGGGGCAACCCAATACAGAATTTCCGGCTCGGCGGTTTTTTCTGTTGCACTAAACAAAGCATTGATTTGCTCATTATTGGAAGCGACTATCCCCACCACTAAACCGAGAATTAAAACTAATAAATAACGCATAATATTTTCCTATTAAAGTGCCTGGAAATAGCGGATGTTAGACAGGCTTTTAAGGCCATCGAAATACAGTTGTTGATATTCTAAGGTCAGGTTCTGCTCATGGATGTAGGCATCAATAACCTCTTTGAAAGGGCGCGTATTAGATTGATAACTTTGCTCTAACAGTCTGGCATGCAGTTTCGCCTGTTTCAGCAGAGTATCCTGGTAACGGATTTGACGCGCTTGAAGTTGCTGATAATTACTGATTTCAGCATTTAATAAGGCATTAAGCTGGCGTAATATCAAACGATGTTCAGCTTGTTTCTGCCCTTTGTTATGTTGCGCAGAGATAAGTTTTTGATCCTGACGTTTATCGGTAAACAGTGGAATATCCATAGACACAAAGGCGCTGAGCAGATCCGCTCTTGGTTCCCCCATAGCATCCTCGCTTAAGCGGTGTCCGTAACCCACTTCCAGTTTAAAACTGGGTTTGTAATTCTGCTCCGCAAGTTCGATGCCGTTATCCGCCAGTGTAATACTCTGGACTAGCATTTTGGCTTTAGGGTGAGTGCCAAGCAAGTCATAATGCTGGTTATTTTGGGCATTAACGGCCTTTACATAAGACAGAGTTTCTGGCCATTGCGGTACTGCACTGGGCAGTGTCTGATAAGCATATTCGCCTATATGCTCGCTTAACAAACTGCGATAATTAAGCGATTGTTGATTTAACGCGGCAATTTTTTCATCAAATTTGCTGATCTCAATCTCCGCTAAAATTAAATCTTCGTGTTCAGCGAGGCCTAAAGAAAATTTCGCCTGTAAGTCCCGGTAAAAACCTGAGAAGAGTTTTTTATTTTCTTTTACTATTCGTAATGATTTATCGATAAAAAGAATTTTAAGCCACAGCTCACGCACGCTTTTTTTAACGGTTAACTGCCGATCTAAGCCCTGAGAAACAGTCATATCAGCGCGTTGATTAAAGCCTTCCTGAGTCAATTCACGTTGCGCACCACGACTAAATTGTTGTGATAAGCCAACGCTGACTTGGGTCATAGGATCCTGGTCTAATTGAAAACTGTCTGTCGGTACGTTAGCCATGCCCAGCTTGATCATAGGATCGGCAAGCGTAGATCCGGCAATGCCCTGTGCAACCAATGCAGCTTGTTGGGATTGATAAATTTGTTGCGCGGGGTCAGATTCAATCGCTATCTGCTCGGCATCATGGAGACTGATGCCCTGGGCAAAAAGATTAAAACTAAACAAAAACGTTAAACTAAATAAGCTGTTAAGTAGCCTATTCACAATAAAACCGTTTTTTAATAAAACGTTAAAGGTGATTTTCATCATCACTTTCCTTTATTACAGCACTCCTTTTTATTGCCAGCTCATCTCTTTTTCAAAAAGAGCAACAATAAGCGCTAATGCCAAGTGCATTAAAGAGGTGAGCTTGTATTGCGTAGGAAAAATCAATGCTAGCAAGGAATGAGTTGCAGGAAGTAGTTATTCTCCTTTCAAAACTCATCACGCAGATAGCGTTGATTTTAACCAGCAAGACTGATCACATTTTTAATGCATTTGGTATAACTACAGGAGTTCGTAAAAATAAATTAATCTGTTTTTTGATAAAGAGGCGAATTAACGCGCTAAAAATCAAAGCCTTGGTTCAGCTAAAAACTGAACAAAAAAACAGTTAACCTATAAAGGGAGGACGGTATAAGGATTCAGGAAGGTAATAAGGGTTGCCAGCACTGCCGGTTTGGTAGGCAAGTTGT
>DATBNI010000527.1:0-2705 GCA_036554425.1 Psychromonas sp. | reverse complement strand
CAAACTTATTGGCAAGGAATTATTGATACACAAGCAGCAAGTGGATTAACCAAAGCTGAATTTCTTAGGCTCAATAACATTACTTCTTCCACGTACTACTATTGGTTTAATAAACTTAATATGAAGGGAACAGCGAGTAGCCAAAAAATACTGCCGATTACTATCACACCGCAGCCACATATCCCATCCCACCAAACCGTTGAACTACTGTTGCCTAACGGGTACCAATTATCCTTTGAGGATGCCATTGAACCAGCCAACCTTAAGCAAATATTAGCGGTCCTGAATTCATGAATCCGCAAGGCAACATCTATCTCGTTACCGGCAACACTGATATGAGGAAATCAATTAACGGCCTCTCTCTGATTGTCAGTGATGTGCTGGAAATGGATCCGCTCAGCCGTGCTTGGTTTGTTTTTTGTAATCGTCCACGTGATAAATTAAAAATACTTTTTTGGGATACCAATGGTTTTTGGCTGTATTACCGCCGCTTGGAAAAAGGCCGCTTTAAGTGGCCGGTTATTACCGATGAGTTGGAAGCCATCACGATCACGCAACACCAGTTGAACTGGCTGCTTTCGGGGTTGTCATTAACCGTGAAAAATGCCCATAAACCCTTATTTGGCAAGGTAAATAGATGATCTAAACTGATCTTTTTTAGCACTTGAACGATCCTTTTTTCCTGTCATGATGGTGTCTTATTCTTCCATCATAACGGTTAATAACAATGTCTCAAACGCCTGATGAACTCGTACAACTTAAAGCTATGCTGACCAAACTACAGCAAGAAAATCAGGCGCTAGAAACAGATAAAAAATCATTAACGACAGATAACCTAGCACTTGAATCTAAGTTAAAGATTATCAGTGCAGAAAATATAACGCTCAAAGATAAACTTGAACTGGCACTTGCTCAGCTCAACTTAAATCGTGCTAAACGCTTTGGCGTGCAAACTGAAAAAGCGCCTAAAGGCACCTTTAATGAAGCAGAGCAGCATGCCAGCGCTTCACCGGCCCATCATAAAAAAGGCCGTCAAGCACTGCCCGAAGAATTAACAAGAGAAGTCACTACTTACGTGATGGATGAGCCTATTTGTAATGATTGTGGGCATGAACTGCATACCTGCGGGTTTGAAGATAGTGAGCAAGTTAAGATAGTGCCTGCACGCATCAGTGTTATCAAACACCGTTGCACAAAATATGCTTGTCGGCATTGTGAAAATACAACAACAAGCAGTAAAGTCATTAGCTCATCGAAACCCCAGCAACCTATCCCTGGCAGTATTGCGAGTCCCGAGGCATTGGCTGCGGTTGTCACCTCGAAATACTGTGATGCACTGCCGCTTAATCGTCAGACCGATATCCTAAAAAGAGTGGGCTTCGACATATCACGTAGTACTTTAGCGAATTGGTGTATTAAAGCATCAGCATTAGTTGAGCCCATTGTTGATTTATACCAGCAACACCTACTACTCGGCAATGTTGCCTGTGCCGATGAAACAACCGTGCAAGTATTGGATGAGCCCGATAGGAAAGCGCAGCAAAAATCTTATATGTGGGTTTATCGCAGTGGTCAATTTGCACAACATCCGGTGGTCATTTATGACTACCAACCGGGTCGCGGGCATGAATATCCCAAAGCCTTTTTAGCTGGGTATTCTGGCTACTTACAGTGCGATGGTTACCGCGCTTATGGCTGCCTTGAAAATATCACTCTCTCAGGATGCTGGGCACATGCGCGCCGTAAATTTAACGAAGCACTGATTGCTCAACCTAAAAAAACGGGTAAAGCCAACGTCGCTATTAGCACGATTCAAAAACTTTATGCGATAGAAAAACGCACTAAGTTATTATCCGCCAAGGAGCGACAAAAAATAAGGAGAAAAGAAGCCCTACCTATTTTAGATAAATTTAAAAAATGGTTAGATGAAACAACACAAACCCTGCTTCCGAAAAGCTATCTGGGTACCGCAGTATCATACACGTTGAATTATTGGCAAGCGTTAACACGCTACGTTGAGAACGGTGAATTGGGCATTGATAATAATGTTACTGAGCGGGATATCCGGCCCTTTACGACGGGTAGAAAAAACTGGATGTTTGCACAATCAGTAAAAGGGGCTAAAGCCAGTGCAGTGCTTTACAGTATTGTGATGACCTGTAGATCTAATGATATTAACCCTTATTTTTATTTCCAGAAGCTGTTCCAAGAATTGCCTAATGTGTAAAAGGTGCCGATTTAAGCGATTTATTACCGTGGAATGCTCAGTTCAAACCTTGTTCTAGCTGAGTGCACTGCTTAACTGCGCGCTTACTCCTATATCATCAACTCTGTGGAAGCGCTAAAGATAAGGGTGACCAACCCTTTAGTGTTAATGATGCAGCTAAGAGATCATCTGTATTTACAGATCTAACGTTTAAAGATATTAAGATCACGATGCAAATTACAGTCAAAATGACCGTAGAAGGTAAGCCACAATTTGGATCTCCTATTGAAAAAGCAACTCACTACTGAATGTGCTCGTTCCGCATAACGATACGACGAGAAAAATTAGGGACCTACAATAGGTAATTTACTCTATATTAACAAAAAGCCCAAATATCTTTCTTTGCAGTAGAGGGGTATTTAGTGGCATGGTATTTTTTGAGATGTTGTATTTCAAGCCACGCCTCTTTAGGAAACCCTTGTCGCGGTTCGGTTCTTGA
>DATBNI010000519.1:0-7430 GCA_036554425.1 Psychromonas sp. | reverse complement strand
TCATCAGGCACATCTTCAATAGCAACAATTTCACCAGAAATTGGCGCGATCAGATTGATTGTATTTTCAGTTTGAGTGTTACCTGAAACCGCTTTTTTTAATGAATCGAAAAAACCCATGGTCGAACTCCCTATTATTGTTAATAGATATACTTTTTAAATGAACTATTTGTGTTTATATTTACATTGTAGCGCGTTTAAATATTTAGTTAATACCTTTTGTTTTGTTGAACTCATCAACTAAGGCTTCAATTTCAGCGGCTGTTGCGACCGATAATGCTTTATCTGCTAGTGCTTTTACGTCTGAAAAATTTGTATTACGGATAATTTTCTTAACCGTCGGGATAGAAATGGCACTCATTGAGAACTCATCAAGGCCCATACCCACTAACAATAATGTCGCTTTTTCATCACCCGCTAACTCGCCACACATACCCGTCCATTTGCCCGCCGCATGGGAAGCATCAATCACTGTTTTGATAATGCTTAATACAGAAGGTGTCATTGGATTATAGAGAGCAGAGATAAGCTCATTACCCCGATCTACAGCAAGTGTATATTGGGTTAAATCATTTGTGCCAATACTGAAAAATTCAACTTCTTTAATCAGGTGATGGGCAATAGCCGCAGCTGCCGGCGTTTCGATCATAACCCCGATTTCTATCTCTTTATCAAAATCCAAACCTTCTGCTGTAAGTTCAGTCTTCAGTTTACTTAAAATATCTTTTAGTTGACGAATTTCTTCAACTGAGATTATCATCGGGAACATAATACGAATTTTACCAAATGCAGATGCACGTAATAAAGCACGTAATTGAGGGTTCATTATTTCCGGTCGATCGAAACAGATGCGGATTGCACGCCAACCTAAGAAAGGATTCATTTCCGTCGGCAGATTAAGGTAGGGTAAATCTTTATCGCCACCAATGTCCATAGTACGGATAATGCAAGCTTGACCATTCATTGCTTCCACAACGTCTTTATAAGCTAAAAACTGCTCATTTTCAGTGGGTAACTGGTCACGATCCATAAATAAGAATTCAGTGCGGTATAGACCAACACCCTCAGCACCATTGCGTTTTGCACCTTCAGTATCTTTAACGCTGCCAATATTTGCACAAACTTCAACATGATGCCCATCGAGTGTTACTGCAGGCAGGTCTTTCAACTTGGCAAGCTCAGCTTTATCAGCCAGGAATGCTGTTTTAAAGCGTTTTGCTTCTTCAATTTGCGCATCGCTTGGATTAATAGTGATTTTATTATTAAGTGCATCTAAAATGATTAAATCACCATTTTTTACGCGTTTAGTAATATCATTTGTACCAACGATCGCAGGAATTTCGAGGGAGCGTGCCATGATTGAAGTATGTGATGTTCTGCCGCCGATATCTGTGATAAAACCGAGCACTTTATCAAGGTTGATTTGTGCTGTTTCTGATGGTGTTAAATCATTAGCAATTAAGACAACTTCTTCAGCAATATCACTTAAATCAACAATTTTAATACCAAGTACATTTTTCAGCAAACGGTTGCCGATATCACGGAAATCAGCGGCACGTTCACGTAAGTAAGGATCATCAAGTTGTTGAAGCATGTTTGCATTTTCTTCAACAATAGAATGAATCGCAACATCTGCGCTACATTTATTTTCGCGAATGTAGGAAACGATATCTTCTTCTAGCTCTTCATCATCAAGCAACATCAGATCACCTTCAAAGATTGCCTCTTTTTCTTCGCCAAATGTTTCGAGTGCTTTTTGTTTGATAATTTCAAGTTGAGCGGCTGTTTTTGCCCGCCCATCTTTAAAGCGTGCGATTTCTTTATTAAAATCACTCACTTTTGCCGTATTAAGGGTAATTTCATCTTCCTGTAATAATAATGCTTTGGCTATCGTTATACCAGGAGATGCTAGAATACCAGATATCATAATCTATCCTTTAAAGTTCTAATTAAAATTTGGACTCTTCTTTGTAACTCGTTGTTATTTAAGCGTTTGTTTGCAACGGTCAAATGAAGCAGGTCTAAAGTTTACACATTATGCTATAAAACTATACCAAAGTTGCCATGAGTGCAATTAACGACTCAACTGCTTTTTGTTCGTCGCTGCCTTCAGCTTTAATATTTACTTCAGTTCCCTGCACTAAACCTAAGGTTTGTAGTTTAAAGAGACTTTTAGCACTCGCAGATTTTTCACCAACTTCAACAGAAATAGCAGATTCAAAAGATTTAGCTTCTTTTACAAATTGTGCTGCTGGACGAGTGTGAAGGCCGTTTGGTGCTGTGATAGTTACTGTTTGTTGAAACATAGTAATGTCCTAATATTATGAGAAATTGGTCGTTATTTTTTCACCTTAATAAGTCATAAGCTAAGGTGATAACAAAGAAGTATTTTTGTGTTGCTTAAAATAACCAATAAAGTTAACTAGGGTGTTAATCTAGGTCAAGTTTTTGTCTGCCAGCTAGCGATTAAGGGTTAAAACATTAATATTTTCTGGCAGATGACATTGGTTATCTTAAAATTGATGCCGATACTCCGTAAAAACGATGAACAGGTCAATATATTTTTGCATTGAAGTGATAATAATTTCATTGTGTTATTTTTTTTACGATTTTTGTTATTAAATAGTGTCGGGAGGGTTGGCAAATGACATTTAATAGGTTAGGCCAAGATGCTCAAAACCGCTGCCTCTTCGACTAGTTTGGACGTCGCGAGTGATGCTCTACTCGCGACTTTGTTATTTCAAAACTGTCTGTATTTAGGCGAAATTCTCACCTTCAAAAACACCTGCAAAGAGTGCGCTTGATAAGTAACGTTCAGCTGAACTTGGTAAAATAACAACAATGTTTTTGTTTTTAAACTCGTCTAACTCGGCTAAACGAGCAGCAGCAACGACGGCAGCACCCGATGAAATTCCTGCTAGGATCCCTTCCTCTTCCATTAATCGACGTGCCATTGTGATTGCATCGTCATTACTGACCGCTTCAACACGATCAATTAAAGAAAGATCTAAATTTTTAGGAATAAAACCAGCGCCAATACCTTGAATTTTATGCGGGCCGGGTTTGACGTCTTCACCAGCAAGCGTTTGTGCGATCACTTGAGAGTCTGTGGGCTCAACAGCAACACTGATAATTGCTTTACCTTTAGTGTGTTTGATGTAACGACTGACACCTGTAATTGTCCCACCAGTACCCACACCGGCAACAAATACATCGATCTCGCCATCGGTATCATTCCAGATCTCAGGGCCTGTTGTCTTTTCATGAATTTCAGGGTTAGCCGGGTTATCGAATTGTTGCAATAACAAGTATTTACTAGGATCTGAATTGACAATCGCTTCGGCTTGATTGATCGCACCTTTCATACCCAGCGCGCCATCGGTTAACACTAAATTAGCCCCTAATGCCTTTAATAGCTTGCGACGCTCAACACTCATTGTATTTGGCATAGTTAAAGTGATTTTATAACCACGGGCAGCGGCAACAAATGCCAGCGCAATACCTGTATTGCCACTTGTTGGCTCAACAAGTTCAATATCTTTAGTTAACGTGCCTTTTTTCTCTGCGTCCCAAATCATGTTTGCACCGATACGGCATTTAACACTGAAACTCGGGTTACGGCTTTCTATTTTTGCAAAAACATTACCGGATGTAACATTATTCAAGCGAACCAGAGGTGTATTACCGATAGATTGTGAATTATCACTAAATATGTTGGCCATGTCATTCCCTTTTATTGTCGAATTATTTTGGATAATATTGCCGCAATGTAGCAACAATAGAGTTGTGGTCATAATATAGCTGACCTGTTAATTGTGCGGAAGTGAATTTTTGTTCTAGCATATAGGATTTTACGATAACTTGGCAGTTTAGAGGTTTTCCCTGCTATTCTGTTAACCTTTAAAATTCTAAACTTCAACTACTTAGCATTTTAAGGGGGAGAATTGAGATTCAAAACCGACTAATGCCTTACTCGTACCATAACTCGGAATATCGTTATTAGAAATCACTATTTTTATTTTACTGCTCAGCCGGTATTAAAACTAATAGCAGCTCCGAGTGCTAGAACGCTATTATAGAGATCAAATTCCTCAGAATTGCTTTGGTAATTATAGAGAAGATTTTCCGTTGAAAAATTACTTAAATATTGTGAACCAGGATTTGAAAAAGCACCCAAAAATTCCAGCTGAAAACCACCTAGATTGGTTGGAATGAGTGGAATAGCAACCACTTGATAGTAAGAGTTTTTTTTAAATATGCTCTTTGCTATCGCAGTATTAAAAGCCAGTTTTTGGTAAAAAGAGGTAAATGCAAGGTCTAGATATTGATAGGTTGCTTCCGGAATTTGAAAAACAGGATTTAAATAAAATGCAGTTGCGTTTTGTTTAAAACTTTTCTGATTCTGCAGCTGTAGTGAATTAGTCGCCATCTGGTCGGCAAAACAGCATGTTGATAGAAAAGAAGCTAAAATAATAATAGGTTTTATCACAATGTCAGCTCCTTTTTTATTAATGAAAATATGAATGAGTTTTATTCATCAAATTTTCGCTAATTTTAGGATTAACAGTTGATTATTCATAGTGTAAATAATTCAAGTATTCATATAGTTGCTGCAATAATTCTATTTTTGCGGGGTTGCTCTGATTTTCAAGTGCGAGCGCTTCAAGTTTTTCAACATATGTTTGACCATTTTCTAATAAATAGGCCTGACGGTGCCTTGCCCATTTCTCCTGCTCTGCTAAATCCAATGAATCTGGTGCATTCCTCGCTCTATAATGCCATAACAAAATATCTAATCGGTCGTCTTCAAAGTTAAATTCTTTATTACTTAGCTCCTGCCATGTGCTGTTACAAACTTGTTCGATTTGCGCTTTGTCTGCCGCAGAAAAGAATCCTCCGCTATATAACATCTCCTCTGCTGATTTGTTTTCCGTATTAGGTGTTTCCTGTGTAAAAACCTTCTGCAGTTTTTCTGCAAGACCTTGCTGGGTTTTTAAGAAATCTAAGGAAAGCCGACATTGCTGACGATTAATTCCCAATTGATCTGCACGCTCCTCGGTTAAGGTTTTTGCCGGTGCAATGATCGGGCATTTATTAATATGGACTAATTTGATAGCCGGGCGTTCAATGCCTTCCGGCAAATCAATGCTGGGGGTATACAGGTAGGCTCGTATTTGTTCTATCGAAAGTGTTTCTAAACTGGTTAAATCTTTATTTAAATCAACCACGATCACGGCATTTTTATTGGAAGGGTGCTGTATGATAGGCATCACGGAGGATGCGCAACCTTGGATGGCGGGAAACATCCCGGAAACATGCACTACTGGTGTATTACTGCCTAGTTTGAGTTGCGCCAGGACATTGTGTTTTTTGCGCAAGTCAAAGAAATAATCATAGAGCTTAGGATGCGTGTCTTTTATCAATTTTGCCATTGCAATAGTGGCATAAACATCGGACATTGCATCATGTGCCTGTTGGTGTGCTAAGTTATTCTCTTTGGTTAATAATTCTAAACGAAAGGAGGGGGCATCATTCTCATCCACAGGCCAGTTGATGCCCTCGGGACGCAAAGCATAACAAGCTCTTACCATATCGATAATATCCCAGCGCGAACAGCCGTTTTTCCATTCACGCTGATAAGGATCGCGAAAATTCCGATACAGGGTAAAACGCGTGATTTCATCATCAAAGCGTATATTGTTATAACCCACAACACAGGTATTTGCCTGGCTGAACTGCTGGTTAATAAGCGTAATAAACTCACATTCCGGCACACCTTTTTGCAACGCACGTTGGGGTGTGATCCCGGTAATTAAGCAAGCTTCGGGATTGGGAAGGTAGTCATTGGGCGGCCGGCAAAACCATTCATCAGGCTCAGAGATAATATTTAAATCAAGATCGGTACGAATACCCGCAAATTGAGAAGGGCGATCCGCTCCGGGGTTTAGCCCGAAGGTTTCATAGTCGTGCCAGTATAAAGTGGGCTGATCGCTGGTGTTTTTTTGTGATGAGTTAGTCATGTAAGACCTTGTTTTGCTGTGTTTGTTTTGATTGCCGTTTTAGATAGTATGGCAACGCTCAATCTATGTCGCTTGGACGTTATCAAGAGGTTAGACTAGCTGAAGCCCGAGAGCAAGTGATTAAGCACAGGCAGCACTGTTTGATCGTGATGAAACCCTACATTTACTTAACGGCAACTCTGGACATCAGTTGTTCGCTCATCTTGTGCTGGAATTTTTAACATGACGAGTTGCTAAGGCGCTTAATAAAGCCTCCCGGCGATTTATCATTCAACGATCAAGAAGTAGGTTACTGCAAAGGCCTCTATTAATGTAGCGCGATACAGTTGTAGACAGTGGATTTTAAAACGTGAAATCCGAGTCGTAATATTAAGCTGCTATAAAGGAAAAAAACAGCTAGGGCTGTATTGTGTTCAACAAACATTCTGTTGGATGCCATGACGCTGATCATCAACCCGTTAACAATAAAAGCACTATAAAGCGCTTTATTGTTAGTTAGGATCTCACTTTCAATATCAAAATCATTCCCGCCAGAATAAAAGTAACAAGATTTGCAAGCAGTAGTGGAATATCATTCTTCAACCCTCCATATGCAAGCCAGCAAAACACACCAAAAACCAAAATGGCATACATGCCCAAGGAGATAGAACTTGTGTCTTTTGTCTTAAGAATATAGAGAACTTGCGGGATGAATGACAATGTCGTGCAAAGGGCGGCTACATACCCTAACATGTTAATATTAAACATATTTATTTCCTAATAATGGCATAATGTAATAGCTGTTATATAAAAAATCAATACCTTACAGGTATCAGCCAAACAGGCACTTGCAAACGAACCTGTCTGGCGTTATTTAAATAACCTGCAGTTAGTCTTCTACTGCTGTCAATATTAATAAAATAGCACTGTCCGGATTCATAACGGGTAATTGTATGCCCGCGCGCTGCAGCATATTACCACTAAAAACTCCGCCATTATTAGCCACTAAGCTGGACTGACTGCCATGCGGACCCAATGCGCCTTTGGGGATCCAGAAACTCAACCGGTAATCTTGATCCGGGTTTAATCCAACAAGGCGCAGCGGCGGCAATAACATCTGCTCTGGTAACGACAATGTGGTGGCACTAAACAGCGCCTGGCCTTTATCAACAGACACCACACCATAGCCCTGCAGCGCTTTATCATCACTGTCCAATCTATAGCCATCACCCGTATGTAACAGCTGACGGTGTTTTTTATAAAGCTGCACCGCGCTGGCCACTTCCTGTTTTTCTGCCTCAGTAAAGTTAGAAACATTCATCTCTAAGCCCATGTGGCCAAACATAGCGGTGATCAAGCGATAACCCAGCTGATGGCTGCGCCCTGTGGTATGACTTGGATTATCACTGATATGCGAGCCCATTATTTCCGG
>DATBNI010000463.1:0-10572 GCA_036554425.1 Psychromonas sp. | reverse complement strand
GGACATTTACAAATCTTCAACCAGGGACTGAAATCTTATCGCGATTTGCCCCTGCGTATGGCCGAGTTTGGCTCCTGCCACCGTAATGAGCCGTCCGGATCATTACACGGTTTAATGCGTGTTCGTGCCTTTACTCAGGATGATGCTCACATATTCTGTACAGAAGAGCAGATTCTTGCTGAAGTATCTGCTTGTATCCAAATGGTATTTGAATGTTATAAAACATTTGGTTTCGAAGATGTTGTTGTCAAACTATCGACCCGGCCGGATCAGCGTGTAGGAGATGATGCGACTTGGGATAAAGCCGAAGCCGCTTTGGCTAATGCATTGACCACCAATAATATCAATTATGATATATTGCCTGGTGAAGGGGCTTTTTATGGGCCTAAAATAGAATTTACTTTATATGATTGTTTAGGTCGAGCTTGGCAATGTGGTACAATCCAACTTGATTTTTCAATGCCGGGTCGTTTAGACGCTTCTTTTGTTGGTGAAGATAACGAACGACATACCCCGGTTATGATTCATCGCGCTATTTTAGGCTCTTTAGAACGTTTTATTGGCATCTTAACTGAAGAGTACGCCGGCGTTTATCCTACATGGTTATCACCAAAACAGGTGGTGGTGATGAATATTACCGATAAACAGTCTGCTTTTGTCGACGAAGTTGTAAATAAATTAAAAAAATCAGGTATTAGAGCCATTTCGGACTTGAGAAATGAGAAGATAGGCTTTAAAATCCGTGAGCATACATTAAAACGTGTTCCGTATTTACTTGTTATCGGTGATCAAGAAGTCGAAGCAAGTGAAGTTGCGGTAAGAACGCGTAAAGGTGATGATTTAGGAAAATTCAAAGTTGATGATTTTGTCGCTTATGTAAAAGAAGAAATCATTACACGCCGTTAAATTTATTAGGAGAATTTGTTATAAAAGGTGCAAAAAAAGCCCCACAACAGGGCAATAAACATCGTTTGAATGATGAGATCACTGGGACTGAAGTGCGTCTCTCTGACTCAGAAGGCAAGCCAGTTGGCGTCGTTTCACTGGATGAAGCATTAAATATGGCCATTGATGCCGATCTAGACTTAGTTGAGATCAGCCCAAATGCTGAGCCACCAGTTTGTCGCATCATGAATTATGGCAAATTTTTGTATGAAAAGACTAAATCCGTTAAAGAACAACGGAAAAATCAGAAACAGGTTCAGTTAAAGGAAATAAAATTCCGTCCTGGGACTGATGAAGGCGATTATCAGGTAAAACTACGCAACCTGACTCGCTTTTTAGAAGAGGGCAACAAAGCCAAAGTAACACTGCGTTATCGTGGTCGTGAAATGGCACATCAATCCTTAGGAATAAATCTGTTAAACCGTATTAAAGCGGATTTGGCGGAAATATCTATTGTCGAGTCTTTCCCGAAAATGGAAGGCCGTCAAATGGTGATGGTGTTAGGCCCTAAACGTGCTAGCTAAGGCATAAAGTAGTGTTATCTATACCGTATGCATTATTACGCAGCGGTATTGACATTCGCCTTACTGGTTTAATTTAAATTAGAACAATGCGGAGTTCGCAATGCCTAAAATGAAAACGAACAAAGGTGCTGCAAAGCGCTTTAAAAAGACTGCTTCTGGCGGTTTTAAGCGTAAGCAATCACACTTACGTCACATCCTTACTAAGAAGTCTACTAAGCGTAAGCGCCATTTGCGTGCACAAAGCATGGTAAATAAAGTAGACGTACCACAAATCCGCAGAATGTTGCCATTTGCTTAAGTAAGGAATAAAAATGCCAAGAATTAAACGTGGTGTACAGGCTCGTGCCCGTCACAAGAAAGTCTTAAAACAAGCTAAAGGTTATTACGGAGCACGTTCACGTGTTTATCGTGTAGCTGTTCAAGCAGTTACTAAAGCGGGTCAATACGCTTACCGTGACCGTCGTCAACGTAAACGTGTATTCCGTCAATTATGGATTGCTCGTATTAACGCGGCATCTCGTATTAGCGGTCTATCTTACAGCCGTTTCATCAATGGTCTTAAAAAGGCTTCAGTTGAAATCGATCGTAAGATACTTGCTGATATCGCAGTATTTGATAAAGCAACATTTGCTCATTTAGTTGAAGTCGCTAAAAAAGCACTTGCTTAATCCTATTGCTGGTAAGTAATTAGATTTTTAAAGGAGACATTATGTCTCCTTTTTTTTATCTTAAATATGAGAGGTCAGACACTCATAGTGCTTATATTTATGCCTCTGTGAAATTTAAATGCGCATCTCTACATGATTTATTCAGCATTAAAAATTTTATGGCATCATTTTTCTTTTTAAAGTCACTCCTTGCTTTAGTTACTTGACTTCATTTTGATCATCCTTAAACTACATCGTTTTATCCCTTCGGAATGTTTTGCATGAAAGTTTCAGATTTCTCTTTTGAATTGCCGCCAGTATTAATTGCCCGTTATCCTACAAAAGACCGTTCGGCTAGCCGTTTATTGTCGGTGCAGGGGAATTCTGGTGAGCTAAAGCATTTACAGTTTACGGATTTGGTTGACCTGATTGATAAAAATGATTTGCTTATTTTTAATGATACGCGGGTTATTCCTGCCCGTCTTTTTGGTGAAAAAGAGACGGGAGGTAAAATAGAAGTGCTGGTTGAAAGAGTATTAGATGATAAAACCTTCCTTGCCCATCTGCGCAGTTCTAAATCACCGAAACCGGGCTGTAAATTACGTTTAGAAAATAGCATTGATGCTGTGATGGTAAAACGTCAGGGCCCCTTATTTGAAATACTGATTGATCACAGCAGTACGGTACTGGAAGTGCTGGAATCCATTGGCCATATGCCATTGCCTCCTTATATTGACCGCCCTGACGAAGATGCCGATAAAGAGCGTTACCAGACAGTTTATAATAAAAATCCGGGTGCTGTTGCGGCGCCAACGGCAGGTCTGCATTTTGATCAGGCAGTGCTTTCAAGTCTGCAGGATAAAGGTGTAGATTTTGCCTTTGTTACCCTGCATGTTGGCGCGGGAACCTTTCAACCCGTCAAAGTCGATAATATACTCGATCATCAAATGCACAGTGAGTATGCAGAGGTCTCTCAGCAAGTTATTGATAAAATAAACCAGACTAAAACAAAAGGCGGACGCGTTATTGCCGTTGGTACGACCTCAGTACGTTCCGTTGAAAGCGCCGCACAAGCGAGTATTAAAACGGGTAATGACCTTGCTCCCTTTTTTGCTGAAACGAGTATTTTCATTTATCCGGGTTATAAATTTCAGATAATAGATGCACTAGTGACTAATTTCCATTTGTCAGAATCGACACTGCTGATGCTGGTGTCTGCTTTTTCCGGCAAAGAGCACATTGACATTGCATACAAAGTGGCTATTCAGGAAAAATATCGTTTTTTCAGTTATGGTGATGCGATGTTTTTAACTAAAAAAAACCAATAAGATAACCATCCGTCGTTAACTATTAAAGCACTCGATTACCCTGTTTCTGGGTAATCGAGTGCTTTTGTTATGAAACAGACAAATAAAAATATAATCAGATTGTTCATCTGATAAGGAAAATCATGGAATATAAATTAATTAAGACCGACGGGCGTGCACGTCGGGGGCGTTTGACCTTTGATCGCGGCAGCGTTGAAACCCCCGCATTTATGCCTGTTGGTACTTACGGTACGGTAAAAGGAATGACGCCGGAAGAGGTTGATGCAACAGGTGCAGAAATTTTATTGGGAAATACCTTTCACCTGTGGTTACGCCCCGGGCAGAAAGTTATTAAGGCACACGGTGATTTACATGATTTTATGAATTGGAAAGGACCCATTTTAACCGATTCAGGCGGCTTCCAAGTATTTAGCTTGGGCAAAATGCGCAAGATAAAAGAGGAGGGCGTTTATTTTCGCAGCCCTATTAACGGTAGTGAGGTATTTTTATCACCCGAGGTATCGATGGATATACAGTACGATTTAGGATCTGACATTGTGATGATCTTTGATGAATGTACTCCATATCCGGCGACACTAGAGGAAGCTGATGTTTCAATGCAACTTTCCCTGCGCTGGGCTCAGCGCAGTCGAGATCGCTTTAATGAACAACAAAACCCTAATGCCTTATTTGGTATTATTCAGGGTGGGTGTTTCGAGCAGTTACGTGATGTCTCGTTAGATGGATTAACCAAGATAGGTTTTGATGGTTACGCTATTGGCGGCCTTGCGGTGGGTGAACCCAAAGAAGATATGCACCGTATTTTAGAATATATCGCGCCTAAAATCCCTGAAGATAAACCCCGTTATTTAATGGGGGTTGGCAAACCTGAAGATTTAGTTGAAGGAGTGCGTCGCGGCATTGATATGTTTGATTGTGTTATGCCGACCCGTAATGCGCGTAATGGGCATTTATTCACCACCGACGGTGTGGTGAAAATTCGCAACGCTAAACATCGTGAAGATGCAACTACTTTAGATGCAGAATGCGATTGTTACACCTGTAAAAACTATACCCGTGCATATCTATATCATCTTGATAAATGTGGGGAAATATTGGGTGCACGACTAAACACTATTCATAACTTAAGTTACTATCAACGTTTAATGAAAGGTTTGCGTGAAGCCATTGAACAGGGTAAATTAGAAGACTTTGTTGATACGTTTTATCAACGCATCGGAAAACAAAAACCGATGCTGGACGTTTAACAAATTTATCTATAACAATAACATTCAATTTTAATTTATAAGGGTAACAAAATGAGTTTATTTATTTCTCAAGCACATGCAGCAGCTGAAGGCCAACCTGAAGGCAGTATGTCTTTTATTCTGATGATGGTCGTTTTTGCTGCGATATTTTATTTTATGATTTACCGTCCTCAGGCAAAGCGGACTAAAGCACATAAAAGCCTAATGGAGAGCATTGGTAAAGGTGATGAAGTCTTAACCCAGGGTGGTTTAATTGGCCGTGTTGTTAAAGTTAACACTGAAAACGATTATCTTCAAATTGAATTAAATGAAAATAATGTTATCTCGATTAAAAGAGATTATGTTACAGCTGTTTTACCAAAAGGTACGCTTAAATCTATCTAAGACACATTAAGCTTTATTAATAGATATAACGAAGTAATAGACAAAGATTACTTCGTTATCATTCTATTAGGCGCTTCATTTAAGGACAATACAGTGTTAAATAAATACCCTATGTGGAAGTATTTGCTGCTTTTATCTATAGTCTTGATCAGTTTACTTTATGCAGCCCCGAATCTATACGGAGAAGATCCTGCCATTCAAATTTCTGCAACCCGCGGTGCAAAAGTTGAGCTTTCTACCTTGGGCAAAGTGCAAGATATTCTCAAACAGTCAAATATCATTCCTAAAAGTGCCGTGCTTGAAAATGGTCAGCTTTTAATTCGACTAAAAACCAGTGAAGATCAACTATTAGCGCGTGAAACCGTTGTTGAAAAACTACAGGGTGATTTTGTTACTGCGCTTAATTTAGCGCCTTCAACGCCTGCTTGGTTAGAAGCTATTGGTGCCGGACCATTAAAATTAGGGCTAGATTTACGCGGCGGTGTTTATTTCCTGATGGAAGTGGACATGGATGAGGCAGTCAGTAAAGCGCAAGAGCAAATGGTACAGGATTTACGTGACGAGTTACGAATAGAAAAAATAAGATTTCGTGGTATTGCCAAAGCGAACAGTGAAACCGGTGTACTGTTAACTTTTACCGAGCAATCCATTCTTGATAGTGCGGTTGACTATTTAAAACCTATTAATCCAGGTTACCAATTTTCTGAATCTGTTGACAATGATCGTTATATTCTCTTAATTGAAATGACGGAGCAGAAATTACAGTCAAGTAAAGAGTACGCCCTGCAGCAAAATTTGACTATTCTGCGTAACCGGGTTAATGAACTTGGCGTTGCCGAGCCATTGGTACAACGTCAAGGCACGGACAGAATAGTTGTGCAATTACCCGGTATTCAAGATACAGCGCGTGCCAAAGAGATCCTTGGTGCAACAGCCACCCTTGAGTTCCATGCAGTAGACCCTGAAACAAATATTAATGATGCATTAGCTGGACGCTTACCTTCTTCTTCTGTCGTTTATAAGGAGAGAAATGGTCGCCCTGTGGTGGTTAAAAAACAGATTATTTTAACCGGTAACCATATAGTGGATGCACAATCCGGTAACGATGAGATGGGCCGCCCTCAAGTGAGTATTTCACTTGATTCACAAGGTGGCAGCATGATGTCCCGTTTTACCAAAAATAATATTGGTAAACCCATGGCAACCTTATTTATCGAGTATTTACCCACGGGTAAGAAAAAACCCAACGGTAAGGCTGTCATTGAAAAGCGTGAGGAGGTTGCCAATGTGGCCACTATTCAAGCGCAGCTGGGCCGTAGTTTTCGTATTACCGGACTGGATAACGCAGCAGAAGCGCATAACCTGGCACTATTACTGCGCGCAGGTGCGCTTATTGCGCCTATTCAAATCGTACAAGAACGTACTATTGGTCCAAGTCTAGGACAACAAAACATAGATAACGGCATCAAGGCAATGGTCTATGGCATGCTTGCTGTTGTGTTGTTTATGTTTGTTTATTATCGAAAATTTGGTGTTATCGCCAATACTGCTTTGCTCTTTAATATCGTCATGATTATTGGTTTTATGTCTATGATCCCTGGGGCTACATTAACCCTGCCTGGTATTGCCGGTATAGTCTTGACCGTTGGCATGGCTGTTGATGCAAATGTGCTTATATTTGAAAGGATTAGAGAGGAATTGTCTGCTGGGAAATCAATCCAAAAAGCAATCCATGAAGGCTATTCGAATGCATTTTCTACCATAGCGGATGCGAATATCACCACTTTCATAACAGCATTAATTTTGTTTGCTGTGGGAACCGGGCCAATTAAAGGTTTCGCTGTTACGCTCGCGATTGGTATTGCGACTTCTATGTTTACTTCTATTTTCGGAACGCGTGCTATTGTAAACGCTGTCTGGGGTGGCCGTAATGATATTAAGAAACTATCAATCTAGCGCAAGGAAATATTATGTTTGAGTTAATTAAATCGAAAAAAACACTGCGTTTTATGCATTATTCGAAACCGGCATCTTGGTTTTCAATATTGTTAATTGTAGCTTCATTTGCCGCATTAAGTGTTAACTGGTTAAACTGGGGGCTTGATTTTACCGGTGGCACTGTTATTGAAGTTGGTTTTGAGCAACCTGCGGTATTAAAAGATGTCCGGGAGGTATTGGCATCGAGTGATTTCTCCGATGCAATTGTTCAGCATTTTGGCACCAGTCGTGATGTTATGATCCGCTTAGCACCTCGTGAAGGCGTTCAAGGAGAAGTTATCGGCACTCAGGTGCTAGAGTCATTACAGAATGCCGATTTCGGGCAGGTGGATATGCGCCGAATTGAGTTTGTCGGGCCTAACGTGGGGGCAGAATTAGCAAATTCCGGCGGTTTAGCTATCATCATTGCGCTTATCTGTATTTTAATTTATGTCAGTATTCGCTTTGAATGGCGCTTGGCGTCCGGCTCTGTATTAGCTTTAGCACATGATATTATTATAACACTCGGATTTTTCTCTTTATTTAAAATTGAAGTGGATTTAACAGTATTGGCGGCTTTATTGGCTGTTGTTGGTTACTCTCTCAACGATACTATAGTCGTATTTGACCGGATACGTGAAAATTTCCGCTTATTGACAACGACCTCTTCGAATGAAATTGTTGATATATCGCTTACGCAGACCTTAAGTCGAACCTTAATTACTTCCGGGACCACTATTTTTGTATTGATCTCACTGTTTATCTTTGGTGGAGCGTTGATCCATGGTTTTGCAACTGCATTATTGATTGGTGTTATCGTGGGTACTTACTCCTCAATTTATGTCGCCAGTGCACTCGCAATTAAATTAGGTATCTCGCGTGAGCATATGATTCCAGAAGTTGTAGAAAAAGAGGGAGCGGATCAGGCACCCTTGTCATAAGAAGTATGGGACAGCTAAAAAGCACTGCTTGCAGTGCTTTTTTTATTTCAAAAGTTATCTAACTTTACTTTCAGCTTGTTATAGTTCACTCTTAAATCACTTCTTCTAAAGGGTTTGTTCATGAGATTCTATTGTTCAATATTGTTCGTTTTACCCGTTTTATTTACATTAACAGCTTGCCAAAGCCTCCCTAATGCTGAGCAGGATAATGTGATTAATCAATTTCCTCTCTCTACCGCTGTACAAATAGACTATCAAGATGAAGTTAAATTATTAAAAATAAACCAATTGCTTGTTGAACAAAAAGATCTGGATACAAGACAGCGCGCGGTATTATATTACGAACGTGGGGTTATTTATGACCGAATGGGCTTGGCGGCGCATAGTCGTTATGATTTTACCCAAGCATTGAGTGTTGATCCTACCTTTGCAGATGCTTACAATTTTTTAGGGCTGTATCTATTATTATCCCAATCCTTTGATGAAGCATTTGATGCTTTTGATTCGGCATTAGAGTTATCCGATGATATGCAATACAGTTATTTACACCGGGCTGTCGGTCTGTATCAAGTTGGACGTTACCAATTAGCAATGAATGATATTGAGATGTTCTATTCGCTTGATCAAAATGATCCCTATCGAATTTTATGGCGTTTTATTATTAACAGTAAAATCGATCCGTTAAAAGCTTTACGGGCGCTTAAGTCACCCACTCAGCTCAGCGATGATCATCGTTTTGCCTGGGCGATCGTTGATGTGATAGCGGGCAGGACAACAGAAAATGATTTTCTCGAAAGTCTCTCTTACGGTGTTAGAACAAATAAAGAACTTGCCCAGCGTTTATGTGAGGCCTATTTTTATCTTGCTCATTGGCATAAATTGTCGGGTAATATAGAGAAAGCTGTCTATTACTTTAAATTAAGCACCGCGACAAATATTCATGAGTTTATTGAATATAAATATGCATTGATAGAGTTAGCCGCTATTCAAAGGATGCTGCAGACAGGGCAAGATAGGAAATAACCCGTTTGAAGTGATTTGTTTATAAAAAGGTAACCAGAGGTTACCTTTTTAGTTAGACCCTACTTTATTTAACAATTAAAGGTTATCTAAATAGCGCTCAGCGTCTAATGCTGCCATGCAACCCGTGCCAGCTGAAGTGATTGCCTGGCGATATATATGGTCGCTGACATCACCTGCAGCGAAGATACCTTTGATAGTGGTTTGTGTTGCATTTCCTTCGCTACCGGATTGCACTTTTAAATAACCATGGTTCATCTCAAGCTGTCCTGCAAACATATCTGTATTAGGTTTATGGCCAATAGCAATGAAAACACCCATTACTTCCAGCAGTTCAGTTTTTTCGGACAGGGTATCTTTTAAGCGCAGGCCAGTTACGCCCATTTCATCGCCTAACACCTCATCTAAGGTTCTGTCTGTATGCAAAATAATATTACCGTTAGCCACTTTTTCATTGAGTCTGTCTAACAAAATTTTCTCACTGCGAAACCCTGTGCGACGGTGGATCAGGTGTACTTCAGATGCAATATTTGATAAATACAATGCTTCCTCAACGGCAGTATTACCGCCGCCAACCACTGCAACTTTTTGATTTTTATAGAAAAAACCATCACAAGTCGCACATGCTGAAACACCACGTCCTTTAAATGCTTCTTCCGAGTCAAGGCCTAAGTAGCGTGCGGAGGCACCCGTGGCAATAATTAAAGCGTCACAACTGTATGAAGCATTATCACCTTTTAAGGTAAAAGGCTGTTTGGTTAATTCCACTTCATTGATATGATCAAAAATTATTTCAGTATCAAAACGCTCAGCATGCGCTTTCATGCTATCCATTAAGGCAGGACCTGTCATATCAGCCGAACCCCCCGGCCAGTTTTCAACATCAGTCGTTGTGGTAAGCTGTCCACCTTGTTGCATGCCGGTAAGCAAGACAGGGTTTAGATTTGCACGTGCGGCATAAACCGCCGCAGTATATCCAGCAGGCCCAGAGCCTAAAATTAATAATTTGTGATGTTTTGTTTCACTCATAAAGACACCTTGAATAAAGAGAGATAGATTATAGGGGCTAATACTAACCCTCTGAAAAAAAAAAACAGTAAAAAAAAACGGATACTTCATTGAAATATCCGTTTAAATCGATAGTTAAAACCTATTAACTAAGTAAGTATATATTATAACCTTGCCTTAACCGTTTCGCTGCTCGCACTGTTGGTTGCAAAACTGCTACCTGCTTGACGTTCTGATTTAGTTATTGCTAAACGTTCGGTTGCGGCAACAATAATTATTACAGTATTGCTATCAAGTGGCTCGCTGACAGTTTTAGTCATTGGAGAGGTTGAATATTTTTTAAGATTACTGACAGTTCCTTGGCTTTTATTAATCGGTTTTTGATTAATAGCTGTATCGGCAAGGTCATTTTCTTTTACTTCAGCTGTTTGTTTAACGACAGCGGTTTCTTTCACTTCAGCTGTTTGTTTAACGACAGCTGTTTCTTCCACTGCAGCGGTTTCTTTAACTTCAGCAGTTGCTTTAACTTCAGCAGTTTCTTTAACTTCAGC
>DATBNI010000453.1:0-13567 GCA_036554425.1 Psychromonas sp. | reverse complement strand
GCGGAAGGCTTGCTGTTTCAAGCGCTTAATTTCTGCACCGGAAGTCCTATTATCGAGCAGCTCCATGTCGCCAGAAAAAATATGCGGGATGCGTGCCTCTTGATTCAACTGATCAAGCTTGATAGCTTCTGCCATGGCGATACCATTATCATCGTTAATGCGTATTACCGTGAGATCCAAACCCTGCGTCAGGGCTTCCAATTCTGCATCTCCGCCCCCCCAGCCATTAAGGAGAATATCCAGACGGCCGGTTTCCTGCAGTGCTTGCAGGGCACCGAGTGCAACATCCGTTGAACAGGCAAAAATCATCTTGAGATCGGGATCTTTTTGCACTGCATTCAGGGTCGCCTGATATGCCTTTTCCTTATTATTATCAGTATAATATGCACCGACCTCAATGACGTCCGGGTATTTAGCCGCCTCTCTGACGAAGGTGCCGCCGCGCATCTGGCTGATATAACCAAGTGAGAGGTATAACATCAGATATTTACCCTGCTGGTTGATCTCTTCGATCATCTTTTTAGCCATTAATTCAGAACCCTTTGTGTGATCGAAACCGACATACATAAAAGGCCTAGGTGTCTGCCAGCGCTGCAGTGGCGTGGTAATATTCTGCAGGATGAGCTTTGGCTTTCCACGCGACATCAAACGCTCAATCATGCGCCCTTGGGAGGCTATATCGAGGGTAAAAACCAGATAGTCGGGTTGCCACTGCAGGGCTTCTGACAACTGCTGGCTTTGCAGAGCAGAATCAATGACCGGATAAGATGAAAATAATTTTAGCTCATAGGGGAGCTGGAGGGCGTGCAGCCGGCGCTCAAACGAAACAACACTTCTCCTCCAGTAATCTGAGGCCTGTATACTCGGATAGATGATGGCGATTCTAACTAAGCGCTGTGATGCAATAGTGACAGGTTGCGCCGCGGCGCGCACGATTTTGGCAAACTCATCCATAACGGCACGTTGCTCAGGGTGTTGGGCAACATAACTGTCGATCGGGATGTATTGATCCGCTGCCTGTATTCTTGGGCTATAGAGAGTAACGCCCAGGATCAGCATTATTATAACCGGTATTTCTGTCCATGAAGTAATTCGAAACATGTTAACCAAACTCCTTTAGTTGACCGCATCATAATAATAGCAATAAAATATAAACATTAGATTTTTTATTACAACCAAGGTCACATATTCACGCATCTGCTGCTTTATTCGCTCTGTTTAGTCGAGCTGATTCGCCATAACCTTCCGCTACTCTATTGCTTAATTTTAACTGTTATTTAATTAACACGAGGTAATACCAAATCCATTAATTTTCTCTTCGTTTTTCAGATTGGTATTCGCAGTGCGTTCTTGGGCTGGGATTTGTTAACGAAGGGGAGGCTGTTGAGATGGAAGCTAATGAGGTAGAAGTTAATAAAATGGAAAATGATGGTCGCGTAAAATCGGCAGCGGTAAAAAATGAACAAAAAAAAGGCCGCTGACGCGACCTTAATATTAACTCTTGATGTCAATCATTATTTCGGTGAAACAGCGGCTTCAGCAGCTTCAGTGGCTTCTGTGGCTTCAATATCCAATAATTCAACTTCAAAAATCAGGGTTGCACCAGGAGGAATTGAACCTGCGCCCTGCGCTCCGTATGCTAATTCAGCGGGAATAACAAATTTGTATTTTTCGCCAACACTCATCAGCTGCACACCTTCCGTCCAACCGGGAATAACGCGGTTAAGCGGAAATTTAGCAGGTTCGCCACGACTGATTGAACTGTCAAATTCAGTTCCGTCAAGCAAGGTGCCTACATAATGCACTGTTACTGTGTCTTCAGCTTTGGGTTTCGCCCCTTCCGCAGCAGTCATCACTGAGTACTGTAAACCAGAGTCAGTCACAGTAACGCCTTCAGCCTTAGCATTTTCAGCTAAAAACAGTTTTGATTGTTCAGCCGTTTTTGCGGCTTCTTCTTGCATTTTCTTTTGGGCGGCAGCTTGTACCTCTTCACCATAAGCGTTAACGGTTTCGACCATCTCTTCGTCGGTTAACTTAGACTTACCATGTAGCGTATCGGTAACACCGGCAATAATAGCTTCTGTATCAAGTGTTTCTAATCCGAATTCTGCTTGTTTATCAACACCGGCTTTAATCTGAGCCGAAAATGAAGCGCCGATGGCATAGGCAGCTTTATAGGCATCACTTTCGAAAGCCGCTTCTTCTGCGACTTTTTCTTGTGCTGGAGCGACTGGCTCTTGTTTGTCTTCACAGCCTACAGTGAATGCTACCGCAGCGGCTAATAACGAAACTTTAAATACATTTTTCATTGTTACTCCAAATTGTTCTAGTTATTAAATTAACTATTCTTTAATTTCTCTTCTTAAAAAGAGAAAAAGCTAGGATTAAAATTTTCAGATTCCCACAACTCTAGCGCTAATTAACAGGAAATTCAATTAACGATATGATTTATAACAGCGCTTTAAGGTACTATTATCAAAGGTTGACTCGTTATCATATCTTATTTTAGTTATTTTAGAATTTTTTATTACCACCAGCAAGATGGTTCAACACATGCCTGCGGGTAATAGCAACTGTCAAAGCTAATCAGCGGATATCTCCAATAATGATATTTGCTTTGCCAATAAATTAAATTCTGGGATATAAGGTTTCCCGGTGCTAACCATATGCACCCTCTATTGACAGGTAAACACAGGAGTAGTTCATCTTTATTTATAAATAGAAAAAAAACATCTCTTAAAGCAGAAGTAGTATACTTGAGACTTGGTTAAAAAACGCCTTATTGCGCTAAAAGATAGGAAACAGAATGGATCAGGAAAAACGCATTGAACAACTGGAAATGAAAGTCGCCTTTCATGAAGACAATATTGAAACCTTAAATGAAGAAATCTTTAAACAACAACGTAAATTACAATTAATTAGCGAACAACTCGCGGTACTGGTCGTTAAATTAAAAGATACCCAGCCAAACCAACTTGCATCAGAAAAAGAAGAAATGGCACCGCCTCATTACTAGTAAGATAATGCTGACGCTTTTAACGATTAAAAAAAACGTCAAGATTTTGATAGTGACAAGGGTAACGTTGCCTAGCAAAAAGTACGCCGAGCACAAATGTAATCGACATGATTAAACCTGTCTCTTTACCAACAACAAGTTGAATCAAACCATTTTTGCTTCTGGTCGCGACACTTTTACCGAAAATGATTGATTTTCTGCTTGGGTATCCTGCCGGGGCGATAAAAATTGATAGATGCTCACTCTGTTTAATATTGCCTAGTAGGCTGTGCTGGTTAGGGATCTAAAAATAGTGTTGCCAAATCCGGATTTTTTGCCAGTTCGGGGTTACTGATAGAGCCATAACTTTTCCAACCTTCGGAGATGGTTTCGGGGTTGTCAACATCGCGAGGATGACCGTTGCCAGCAGAAAAAACCTTAGTTGCTTGAAATAACTCGCTATTATAAATAACAAATGCACCTATTTTATAGCCCATTTTAGATTCAAAATAGATAACATCATTGGTTTCAAGAAAAGATTCAACAATAGCCGCCTCCCTTGAAGTAGGATCGTCACTGGAAGGACTAAGCAAAAGCGCTAAATTAACCAGTTCTGTATAATTATAGCTTCGCTTATCTCCTTTTGAATCATCCCAATCTATTTGCAATTTGATATTGCGAATATCCGCCCCCCCAGCGTCAGCGAGATCAAGAGAAGTGACTCCCCATGTCAGATCAAAGCTGGTCATGCCCGGTGTTTCCGTCGGCAGACTCACATCAACAAGCCCATCTATACTGGCGATATTGTTATAGGTTAGTAATTCATTCATTTTCTGGTTTGCCAAGGAAATCACTTCGGTATGCGCCACATTATCGCGATTTTGCTCAACAATAAGTTTTTGTAAACCGGTTATATTCACAGCGGTTAAACTAACCACTAATAGCGACACCAATATTTCAACCAATGAAAAACCACGGTTGTCTATTGTTTTTAACATTAGAAATCCCTCCATGATCCCTGGACAAAACTATAACCTGTATCAAGAGGAGGTTGCTGACCTGCATTCTCGTATAATTTATTAAGCACTGTTTTGTCATAACGCGAAGAAAAATGCTGCTTGGTGCCGTTAGTATCGGTTTTATCATAACCATCATGCGAACAACTGTATTCACTTAAGGTTGCACCGTTAACTCTTATCCCGCCCATATCGACACTCAGATCCACTACTGTGGCGCCCGTTTCATCAACACTTGTTCCGGGTAAAAAATACAGCATGCCAATAACAGATGCCCCTGTGTTGGGTTTAGTGATAAAGGTTCCGCCCTCTAGAAAGACCATTTTAGGATTATCCACAGTGCCGATAGTAAAGCGTTTATTTTCAGATATTGCACTTTGAACTGCATCAGATTGATCTATATTACAATCTCCAGTGATATAGATGGTATCTATCTCGTCTCCTAACGCTTTTAAGCGATCTGAGCAGCTTGTATTTAAGTTGCTATCAGTCATATCAATTTTCGCAACTTCAGCAGAAGATTTTAATGCAGCGATTCCCACACTTTTATTCACTCCAAAGGTGCTTTCGAAAAGTGAACTGGGCTGTAAATCAATGGCCACCTCCTCTCCGAAAAAAGTGGAACCGGCAGGTATATTATTTGACCAGCCAATCACTTCTCCCTCGTCATCAACTGAACCGATTTCCAGCGAGTTATCCGCAGTTATCTGTTGATAAAAAACGTTGTCAGCAATGACATTAATACCCGTATTATCAACAGCGGGAAGATCTCCCTGCGCATCCACAGATCCGGTACATAAATCAGTGGCTTTTCCTATTTCATTTTTAGGATTACTGACCAATTGATAATCTGCAAAATTACCCGGAGATTTACAATCTGCGGCACTAACACCTTCACAACCATTATTAACCGTTGCCGTAGAATCCAGGTTCAGTTTGCCATTACTTGAAACCGATGCGCCAGGAAGATTAAAACGCATTTCATGATAAATTTGCAGGGAGATTCGGCGCTGCGCGCTGTCGTCCATTGAGCGCCCCGAAGAAGTTATTTCCAGCGTATTACGATTAAGCCGAGTGAGTTGCACGCTATAGTGATTATCTGCTGAGCTATAGGGTATAAGTATGCTCGCCAGGACGGCGGGGCCAATGCTCGGATCATCAATTTTACTGAGTAGAAAATTGACACCCGATTCAGCATTAACAAATGCCTCATTATTACGGTAATAATTACCCACAATTTTATTATCAATCAGCTGTATGGATCCCATCTGAGCCGTAAATACAATACTTGCGATACTTAACAAAACCACAGAGGTTAACACCGCAAACCCTTTATCCTGGTTAATTGAGTTCATTACTAGACTCCGTAAAAGTCATTTAAGCGATATTTAGATTCAATATCTGCTCAAGACGAAATAAGCCGGTTCCGGGAGGGCTCATTGGATATTCCAAGCGCTTAATAACTTTTAAAACGAGATTAAAGTTGCCGCTTACCTTCTTCCGGATGGGCATTAACCTTTAATTTTACAATCAGTTACAATGAGTTGAAAATAATCAAGAGGGGAAGAAACATGCTGAGTATGTTGCCTTGTTGCGCATCCCTGGCCTGTTTTTAAATCCAAATTTTCAACTAATCTGAATATGTCCATTTAGATAATAGTAAAAAAAATGTACCGTTATTTTTATTATTCTAGGAGAGAAAACATAAAAGTAAAATAATCATAAAAAAAAAATAATATTTGGCCGCACAAAAAAGAACGGGCTGACTGCTATTGATACAGATCGCATAACAAGTTTTAATCACTGTCTAAATTAACATTTATGCAACAAATTTTAGCTGCCTCACAATTTATTTATTGTCTCTGCTTTACACTCTCCGGCGAATTATTAAGCAATTGCAATCATTTTATCATTAGCAAGTGATTGGTTTATTTTAAAAACTGGAGTTAAACATGAGTGAGAACCGCATTTATCCCGTAACAGATGACCTTGCAAAAAACAGTTTACTGACTAATGAAGAGTATTTAACACAATATCAGGCTTCGATTAGCGACCCAGTCACATTTTGGGGTGAAAAAGGTAAAATTTTAGATTGGATTAAACCTTACTCAAAAGTCAAAAATAGCTCCTACGATCCGGGCCATGTCAGCATCAAATGGTTTGAAGACGGACAACTTAACGTTTCAGCTAACTGCATCGACCGACACCTTGCCACTAAAGGTGATCAGGTTGCCATTCTTTGGGAAGGTGATTCGCCGGATCAATCGCAAAGCATTACCTTTAAGCAGCTCCATCAACGTGTATGTCAGTTTGCCAATGCATTAAAATCCCAGGGTGTTAACAAGGGGGATGTGGTTTGTTTATATATGCCAATGACCCCGGAAGCGGCAGTTGCCATGCTTGCCTGTACACGTATCGGTGCGGTTCATTCGATTGTCTTTGGGGGTTTCTCGCCCGATGCGATTGCCGGACGTATTATCGACAGTAATGCCAAAATAGTTATTACCGCAGATGAAGGTCGCCGTGGCGGACGTACTGTGCCCCTTAAAGCCAATGTGGATCAAGCACTGACAAAAGACGGCACAGACTGCGTAAAAAGTGTCATTGTCTTTAAAAATACCGGTGGAGAAGTCAATTGGGTGATCGGTCGAGATTGTGACTGGCAAGCAATTTGTGCTGATGAATCAAGTGAATGTGAACCGGAAGCGATGAATGCAGAAGATCCGCTTTTCATTCTCTATACCTCGGGCTCTACAGGGACGCCTAAAGGTGTATTGCACACCACAGGCGGTTATCTGGTTTACGCAGCAATGACCTTCAAATATGTATTTGATTATCAGGAAGGTGATATTTACTGGTGTACTGCCGATGTAGGCTGGATCACCGGGCACAGTTATTTGGTTTATGGTCCGCTTGCGAACGGCGCAACAACCCTATTGTTTGAGGGTGTACCCAATTATCCGACACCGGCACGCATGAGTGAAGTTGTTGATAAACATAAAGTTTCTATTCTTTATACAGCACCAACGGCAATCCGGGCATTGATGGCAAAAGGTGACCAGGCGATTGAAGGGACACACCGTTCTTCATTACGTATTTTAGGCTCGGTTGGAGAGCCGATTAATCCTGAAGCATGGGAATGGTACTACAACAAAATAGGTGATAAGCGCTGTCCTATTGTTGATACCTGGTGGCAAACTGAAACGGGCGGCATATTAATTACGCCGCTTCCCGGCGCAACCGACCTGAAACCAGGCTCTGCAACCCGTCCATTCTTTGGTGTTCAACCGGCCATTGTGGATAGTGAAGGAGAGATTTTGGAGGGAGAGGCTGCTGGTAATTTAGTGATGCTCGATAGCTGGCCGGGACAAATGCGCACGCTTTACAACAACCATGACCGCTTCGAACAAACTTATTTCAGTACCTTTAAGGGTATGTACTTTACCGGTGATGGTGCGCGTCGTGACAGTGATGGATATTACTGGATCACCGGACGTGTTGATGACGTATTAAATGTTTCAGGTCACCGTATGGGCACCGCTGAAATAGAAAGTGCGTTAGTTTCTCACCCTAAAATCGCCGAAGCCGCCGTTGTTGGCGTACCACATGAAATCAAGGGTCAGGGCATCTATGCTTATGTCACCTTAAATGACGGTGAGTACCCTTCTCCTGAGTTGTACGCTGAAGTTAAACAATGGGTGCGTAAGGAGATTGGCGCAATCGCAACACCTGATATTTTGCATTGGGCGCAAGGTTTACCCAAAACACGCTCAGGTAAAATTATGCGCCGTATTTTACGCAAAATAGCAACGGGTGAAAGTGATTCTTTAGGTGACATTTCAACACTGGCAGATCCAAGTGTTGTTGATAAACTTATTAAAGAGAATCTCGAAACGAGTTAGTCCGCTCACCTTCTGACATTTATGCTGGCATGCGGCCAGCAGAGCAGATAGACTTCCAGAACATCGTTTCTGGGAGTCTTTTTTATGACACAAATAAAGATATTAGTTTTAAATGGGCCTAACCTTAATTTATTAGGACAACGTGAACCCGAGGTCTACGGCAGTAAGACACTGGATGGCATCATTCAAGATTTAACGGCTCAAGCTGCGCTGCATAATGTTGAATTATCACACTTACAGTCAAACCGTGAATACCAGCTGATTGAAAAAATCCATGACTCTTTTGAGAAAATCGATTTTATTATCATTAATCCGGCCGCATTTACGCATACCAGTGTTGCGCTTCGTGATGCGTTATTAGGGGTTAATATTCCTTTTATAGAAGTCCACCTTTCCAACGTACATGCACGTGAAAGTTTCCGTCATCACTCTTACTTATCTGACATTGCACAGGGTGTTATTTGCGGTTTAGGCGCACAAGGTTACTCTTTTGCACTGCACAGCGCGGTTGCTAAATTACGCGGTAATTGATTCAATTTCAGTTGTACTATTAAAAGCCCGAGATTCCCAAATCAGGGCTTATAATCTACCGGCCTGCGGGCGGGAAATTGCCCAGCATAATGTCCAAAACAGACTGCATTCTCTCACCTGTTTTATCATCTGGCATTTTTTCCAAATCCTGAAGTCCCTGCATGGCAGAGCGCCAATATACCTTTTTCAAATCAGCGCTTATCACATTGAGCATCACTGTCCCCTGTGTATAACGGGGGGGATTAACCTTGGCAGCGCGCAATCGGGGTAATAAACCAAACTTTGTTTGAATCCCCGCATCCGCGCGATCATCTTTTAGTGCAAATAAAAAACCCAGCACAACTTCGGCCTGCGCAGGATCGGCTTGATACACATAACCTTTAGTCGCTAAGTAACGAATAATTTCGCTGCGAACATAGGCCTTAAAGCGTTGTTCACTCTTATTATCATCTGCGGATAAAACCAGGTTATATTCATTATTCCAGGTAAAATTTGTAAAGGCAGGTAAAGCATCTCTGGGACTCGCACTACTGACCAGCGTGATACGTGCCGCTTGTTTCTGCATTTCCGATTCCGTTTCCGTTTCCGGGGATACAGTACAACCACTAAGGCTGAACCCAAAAACCAACAAACCAAACAGTAACACCATTTTTCTCATATTTATCTCCGCTACAGATTAACTCTCAACAACAAATTCCGCCGCTTTTTTCATCACTTCGATGCCCGCACCCGGCAAGTGACCGTTTTCGCTTAGATGGCGACGCCAAGCCCGCGCACCCGGCAGACCCTGGAATAATCCTAGCATATGACGAGCAACATGATTTAAATATGATCCATTGCTGAGTTGCTGTTCAATATAGGGATACATCTTCTCTAACACCTCAAAGCGGGTTAATATTTTTTCCTGACCGGCAAACAGGCGCTGATCAACCGCACTTAATATATAAGGGTTAGCGTAAACTTCTCTGCCTAACATCACACCATCAAGATATTGCAGATGCGTTTCACAGTCATCAAGCGTTTTAATGCCGCCATTGATAGCAATAGTTAACTGCGGAAAATCTTTTTTTAGCTGGTATACACGTTCATAATCAAGGGGTGGTACATCACGATTTTGTTTAGGGCTTAAACCACTCAGCCAGGCTTTACGTGCATGTATCACAAAGGTATCACAGCCTTTTTCCGCCACTTGAGCAACGAAGTCACACAGAAAAGCGTAGGAATCTAAATCATCAATGCCGATCCGCGTTTTTACCGAGACGGGTAAACCCGTTGCATCGCTGATTGCTTTCATTGCATCACCAACCAACTCACCTTCCGACATCAAACAGGCACCAAAGCGCCCGTTTTGGACGCGATCCGACGGGCAGCCAACATTCAGATTAACCTCATCAAAGCCGCGCTCTTTGCCTGCCTGCGCCGCTTTGGCTAAATCAACCGGTGCGGATCCGCCTAACTGCAGACAAACAGGATGTTCAGCCGCATCTTTTTGCAGGTAATCCACTTTGCCGTATAAGATAGCGCCAGTGGTCACCATTTCGCTATAGAGCAGTGTATTTTTACTCATGACACGATGAAAGTATCGGCAGTGCCTGTCCGTCCAATCTAGCATGGGCGCAATGGAGAAGCGTTGCGATGAGTAAGTGTTTGCTGTGGCAGGGTTTATCATTAATTTTGCTCGTTTGTCTGAAAGCTAGTTGTATACTGAACTTGTGGAATTACTTTGATTTAAAACTACGTTTAAAAGCGGCTGTCATCATACACCGCGAAGCAAAGAGATTCAAAAGAAAGCGCGTGGTCGCACTTTGCAGGAAAATGCTTCTTTATTCTTGGATAAGACGAATGATAGCAAAAGGCAGATGCGCCAATATTCTGCTGATGATGCTGAACCCGCATTGCTTATTCGTAAGCTTTCGCTTCTTTCATTGCGGGAGTCATGCTCTCTCCACAGCAAGAGGAAACTAAAACACCAGCCAAAATGTTTAGATTATACGGTAAAAAGCAATATACCCCCCCATTGGTGCTGTTTGATGTATTAGCAGCAATACCAAGCAACTAAAATTTATCTAATATCTGTATGCACTTTTTGGCTGCTGAAAAATCATTAGCCACGTATGCGCTAGTAATTGCCCCTTCCTTCAAAATACAAATGGCATCAAGATAATCATCACTAGGGTTAGATAAATATTTAGCTATAAGTGCTCGTACTTGTTGTTTGTGATACTGACAATATAAAGAGATTTCACTGCCTGGATCTCTGAATTCGGCAGATGTATTGATAAAGAAGCATCCTCGAAAATCGCCCAGTTCAGTTTCTGAGTTTGAGAACCAGTTAGTTAATCCATTGAATAGTTTTTCCACCACTTCGTTATCGGTTTTTGGATCACCCAGGATGTATTCTAACCATTCTATAAAAGTATTATTTCGTTGTTCAAGCGTAGCTAAAACAAGAGCATTTTTACTTTCAAAATGGTGGTACAAGGTTTTCTTGGCTATCCCAGACACCTTAAGTATTTCATTTATTCCAATCGAATTAATACCCTTCTCATAGAATAAGTTGAGTGCCGTATCAATCAATATCTGACGTTTATTGTTCATGTGCTTTCTCCTGTCTCAAATGAATATTGACAAAGGTAGACCGAATTGTCTACAATTCATTGGTAGACAATTCGGTCTACCTTTGTCGAAGGTGAAATATGAATCGGTTTTTTTTAGCTTTATTTGCAGGCTTGGGCGCAGCTGTTGCGATAGGTGTTCTTTCCTATTCTGATGCGGAGGTTTCGAGTCTTGCTCTGCTCATGGCCCCTTTTGGTGCTACCACGGTTTTAGTCTTTGGAGTACCGGAAAGTCCTTTAACTCAACCTAAGAATGTGATCTTAGGTCACTTAGTTACGGCGTTTATTGGTGTTTTCTTTGCTGAGTTTGTTGGTGTCACCCCCCTCAGCCTGGCAATAGCAACGGGGTTGGCGGTAAGCACAATGTTACTCACGAAAACAACACATCCACCTGCCGGGGCAAATCCACTTTTGATCATGTTAACGGGTCAGAGTTGGGGCTTTTTATTGACGCCAGTCCTGTTTGGGGCAATAGTGATAGTCCTTGTTGGCAAAAGTATGCGAAAGTTACAAAGTTCGTTTTCGTAAACTGCTATCAGTTAATCAACAAGGAAAAATACAGCTGGCTATCTCACTTCGCTCTATTTTAGCGTGCCAAAATTTGCCTGCTATCAAGACCTTGATGTTGTAGAACAACTCGTTTTTTATAAAAAATGAAAACCAATAACTTTCAAGCAATTTTTTTAAAAGTAAATAAAATTTAGAGAAAGTATTTTCTCCTGAAAATGGAGAAATTCTACAGCCTCGTTATGCTTTTTAAGGGAGTCAGTATTGATCAATAAAGAAACGATAAGAAAAATGGTGGATAGCACTGATCATTTTTTGGGCAAATTATTTACCTTCACAGTTCAGTCTTTAATTGTTGTTTCACTTATCACCTTTTCAATTGATACTTTGCCGGATCTATCCTTAGAGTTTAAAAACATTCTCAATATTATCGAGGTAGTGACGGTTGGGATCTTTACGCTTGAATACTTGCTGCGGCTTATAATATCGACAAGAAAAGTGAAATTTATATTTAGTTTCTATGGATTAGTGGATTTGTTTGCGATCCTCCCTTTTTACATTGCTTCTGGTTTTGATCTCCGTGCGATCAGGGTATTTCGGCTGCTTCGTCTTGTACGGATACTAAAGCTGTTTAAATATAATCAAGCAATAAATAGGTTTCATCGGGCATTAGTTATCGCTAAAGAAGAATTAATCCTATTCGGTTTTGTAGCAGTCATCATGCTTTATTTGTCTGCTGTTGGTATTTATTATTGTGAGAACGCGGCACAACCAGAACAATTTAAGTCAGTTTTTCACAGCCTTTGGTGGTCAGTAACAACCTTAACTACCGTAGGATATGGGGACATGTATCCGATAACGGCAGGCGGTAAATTATTTACGTTTTTTATTTTAACCATAGGCTTAGGTATTGTTGCAATTCCTACCGGTTTAGTTGCATCCGCTTTGTCAAAAGCACGAGAAAGCGAGGTGAAATAAAAGCAGCATTCGCCGCCAAAACAGAGCAATATAATCAAGTCGGATTCGTAATACTTTGCTAGCTCCGCTTTATTTCAGCCAATTATTACTTGCTGCATTGAGACCGTAAAATAACTTGTTTTTATAAATTTATTATTTCTAACTTATTGTTTTAAAATAAAATTAAATTTAGAGAAAGCGTCTTTTTTCTGAAAATGGCGAAATTCTACAGCCTAATGATGAGTATTCAATGATGAAGATGGTTTATAGCAACGAAAATTACTTTCTTGTGAACAATGTAAAAAACCTCATTGAGGCGCAAGAAATCAATACATTTATTAAAAATGAATTTGCACAAGGCGCTGCCGGGGAAATATCACCCTTCGATTCTTGGCCCGAAGTTTGGATTTATGACGACTCAGATTTTGATTGTGCGGTAGAAATAGTAAAATTATCGCAGAGTAGTAGTAATAAAAAAATTGATTGGATTTGTAAAAACTGTTCTGAGAAAAATGACCCTTCTTTTGAAATATGCTGGAATTGTCAGCGTGAGAATTCATAACAACAAGCAGTTCCCGCACCGCTCAATATTTTAGCCAACTATATGATAGCCCTCATAAAAAGCCGAGCCTTGTTATAAAGACAGAAAATCAATGCGCCTGCATATTCCTCTTCCATTTTTACGTAGTTACCCCTGTATTCAAAGATCAATACACCTTAGCGAGGAGCAAGTTAAGTGTGTATTTTTAACAGCAGTCAAGTTGTTGATAACGAGCAATAAATATGAAAAAACACCAATCGCGCTGAATGAATAAAAAACAACAACCTATATTCGAACGAACCTGCCAGGAAACCAATTAATGCATCACAGTATTGCTCTACAGGGCCGTCTGGCGAGCATGAGGCTCCTTATATAACTACGCAGAAAGAAATCCATAACATTAATAAACGGCTTGCGCCAGAGCAGTTATTATTTACCCGAAGCGGCTTAACTGTATGTATAGATTTAAAATACAGACTCGAACCACACAGTTATCTTTGACT
>DATBNI010000412.1:0-2044 GCA_036554425.1 Psychromonas sp. | reverse complement strand
AATGCATTCGATATCAATAGTGGCAGAGCCTCTGCGAGACCGACTTGCGGCTAAAAGTAAACTTGGCTGGAAAGCGCTCTATGCACTGATTTCATTATTAGGCATCTTTCTAATAGTGAAAGGTTATTCACAGACCCGATTAACGCCGACACTCATTTATGCCTCGCCTTACTGGTTGCGCCATCTTAGTATTTTACTTATGTTACCTGTTTTTATCTTGTTTTTAGCCCCTTACTTCCGGGGGATAATCAGTAATTTTACAAAACATCCGCAACTGTTAGCCGTAATGCTCTGGGCATTTAGCCATCTGCTTGTAAATGGAAATCTTGCAGATATACTACTGTTTGGCTCATTTTTCATCTGGGCGATGGCCGATTTGATTTCAATGAAGCACAGAATCTCACGGCCATTACCGGGGTTAAAAGAGTCGGCAAGCAACGATCTTATAATTGTTATAGCCGGCTTGGGACTATATGGCCTATTTGCTGTTTATCTGCATGGTCTGTTGATCGGCATGCCGCTCTTTAACTGAACTTTGCCTACATAAATAAGTTAAAAAATCATCTCTGGCAATGCACATAAACAGCTAGGCTTAAAAACGAAAAATATCATACTTTCTTTTGCATATGAAAATTAGTCAGTTGCTGATCTCTGACTTCAACTGACTGTTGTTTTACCAGTTTAAATCCAAAATGCTCAAAGAAAGGTTTTGCACTGATGCTCACCTGCGAAAAATAGGTGTTAATTTTTTTCTTGCTGCCGATATCAAAAATATGCGCCATCAGCGCCCTGCCGATCCCTTGTCTTTGATATTGGTGGTGACAGAAAAAATGATCTATCAGGCCATCATTCTGTAAATCAGCATAACCGACAATAATGCCGTCAATTTCTGCGATAAAGGGCTCGATATCGATCATGCGTTTGTTCCAGATGAAAAGATCCATTATATCGGGCGCCCAGGCTTGCACCTGCAGCTGGGTATAGTCATGACTGTTAATATTTCTGATGGTATTGAAAAAAAGCAACCAGAGTTCTCTTGCATCTTGTTCAACATATTTTCTGATAATGAGCATAATAAAAATTCCATAGGGCTTTAAACGGTCTGAAGAGGTTGCCGATATAATTAGTTGGAGGATAGGGCACTTCTCCCGATAAAAAATCCTGCTCCATAGCCAATCTCAGCTACGCTCTACTAACATTAAAAAATAGACAGGGAAAACCTTGGCCGGTTGACTGAACCATAACCGAGGGGTGACAATTAAACAATGAAGTTATGCTTAATTTTTACTATTGTTTTGAGACCTATAGCAACGCCACCAAGTAATTGCTTACTTAGTGGCGTTATTCGCTGGTTATAACTGTACTGGGGCAGCGACCGGCGAGCTTAATTTTTGAATGCTTAAGGCGCAGTATATAATTAACAGGTAAATAAATGCACATGCTGCAAACACCACCGGCCAGCCGCCCGTCTGCCAGCAATAGATCAGTACAAAACCGCCAATACTGCCGCCCGCATAATACATAACAAGATATAAAGCCGTGGCGGTTGATTTACCCTGTTTAACATTTCTCCCAACGTAACCATAAGCGAGAGAATGGATGAAAAACGCGCCGCCGCTTAATAATAATAAGCCGACTACAATAGCCGCTATACTCTGCAGGAACATAATCACCAAGCCGCAAAAACTAACGCATAAAGCGCACAAAATACCAGATATGGCAGAATAGCGTTTTATCCAACGTCCGCTTAGTTTGGCCGATACTGTGCCCATCAGATAGCATAAGAAGATTAATGAAGTAATACTGGCAGGTAATGATAATGGCGGCGCGGATAATTTAAATCCCATGATGCTATACACATTGATAAAGACAGCAAAATTAAGACCTCCGATTATCATCACCAGAAAAATAGCAGGGGTTTTGATATGATCCAATAACAGTCTGTTGTGATAATAAAAACGGGCTTTTTGCGGTTTGAAATGTTTTTGTCTGATGATTCGGGGAAAAACAAACAATAAAATAATGAAACTCAAAACAGACATGC
>DATBNI010000506.1:0-2553 GCA_036554425.1 Psychromonas sp. | reverse complement strand
GTTGTATCATTACTTTCTACTGTTCCACCTATTTTATTTCTTATATTTACTTTCTGCCCTCTGCATTTCCTCAACAGCGCCATAATAAGCATTTCTTCTTTTTCATTTACTGGCGTTAAATCTTCTTTGGCATACATGATCACTCTCCCATTATCAATTGAATATCTTGATCCGTTGCTTTCACCGAAAACTTACCAAGGTTGGTCATTACAGTTGATATGTTACCCCTGCTAAACTGCTCGGCAAGCACAATAATGGCCGTACCAGTAACGCAAAACTTCACGTTTAATTCAGTTAGCCTGCGGATTGCTTTGTGCAATTTTTTATCTGTATCCATATTATATTTATAAATGTCGGTTTCCATTGCAATTCCCCTATTGATTAACTAACTCTTACTATTTACGATAGTTCAACTCTAGGTATTTATCAATCTCGCGCGCAACTTTATTTAACTTTTTAACGTCACGTGTAAAATTTGATGCAGATACGCCAGAAATTGCATAACAGTAAACGTCTGCCGCACCGTTAACAAAGTGAAAAATTAACGCCTTTCTCATTGCATCAGATCGCATTCCTGTTAGGCCGATCAATATATCAATACTTTCTTCTGACTCTGCGCCAGGTAGCAGTATGTTTTCAATTTGTGCCATGTGAATTCCTTTGGCTATTTACGGTTAAACTAAAAACAGGCTGCGATGTATTGAAAAATCATCATCAATGCGCTCAAAATAATCGGCTTGCATCTCATAATCTACTGTTTCACAATTATTTGAATTATATTCAAATGGGAATTGGTATATTTCAATAAAATCACATTTCAATATTCTCTCTATGAACTTATCAAGCTCTCCATTTTCATTATAGTGCTTGTTTAGATCATCTTCGCTTTTGAAGTTATTATCTTCAATTATTAGACTTTTAAATTTACGTTCGAAATCAGGAACAAGTTTAACTTTAAAATAAACTTGATTCATCACCCATGAGCTTCTTTTTATTTTATTGCTTTTCATGTCAATCATCCTTTTGTTAGTTGATAAATACATTTTAGCTAAAAATATTAATTTGTATAATCGTTTAAACTTATCACTTTGCTGATTTTGATAGTTTTGCCCACGTTACAGTGGGCGGTTTAATTATTTATATTTCCAATAAAACCCGCTTTTACATTTTATTCCTTTTTTAATTGCGTATTCAAGGGAGTGACCTACGTCTCTTTGGGCGCTGCTATATGAAACGTATTCGCATATTACACAGCTATCATCATTTAATTTTAATAAAGATTTGCATCGCTTGCCACCAGTTCCTTCTCCGTTCCTTATATCTCTATATTGATGCTCTTTATTATCCAGCCAAGTGCACAGCCTCAAATTACTTAACTTATACCCAACGAAATCATCAAGCCTATCCGCGCTAGGCTTCATATCTTTCACGTTGCCACTAAGCACCCAATTATCAAATATCATCTTAAAATTGTTTTTGTAAAGCCACTCTGAAAACTCTTTCTTTGTGTACTCCATTACACCAAAACCTCTAAGCTTATTGTTTCGCTTTTGAGTTTTATACATCACTCTGACAATTCCTTTCTCTGAAAAATCGTAACCAGTACCAACTCGATCACTGTTTTTCTTAACCCTTAATTTAGTGCACTCTTTGCATTCACCTTGTAGCCCATAAAATAAATCAATGCTCTTATTGATATTGCATTCTTTGCATACTTTCATTTTAAACCCGCCTTATGTAATTGATAAGCAATATTAACACAAAACGGGATTACCATCAAACTTTTAAAAAGGAATTAATCATCAAAATGGAATATCTGAATCATCGAAGTCCATTGGCGGCTCATTAACATTTGTATTGTGCTGCGGCTGGCGATGCTGATTACTTGTTGCATCATGCTGCGGAACTGGTGCTTGTCTAGGGGCTTGTTGCTGACTTCCCTGCGTTTGACCGTCCTGCTGACCTGCAACGAAATCAAACTCTATCAGTTTTGCAGAGATAGCGCTTTTTGCTTCGCCATCTTTAATCCACGCTTCTGATTTAACATCGTCCATTGTTACAACAATCTGCTTTCCTTTTGTAAAGTGACCAACAAGTTTAGGTGCGCGCTGTCCAAACATGGCAAGCTTAACCCACTGAGGCTTCTTATTGTCACCAAAACCAACATCATATACAACACTCATTTCTAAAAGCTCTGTTCCTGTTGGTGTTGTTTTTAGCTCTGCATCTCGACCAATTCGCACTAATTTAATCATCATAATATTTTACTCCGCTTATTTACTTGCCCATTGATCGCCGAATGACAACCCTAATTTTTCTAATGCTATGTCCATGTCTTCTATGAACTCAGCTAAACCTTTTCTTAATTTACTAATCATTTCCTCATCTCTGAATATTTCCACGTAATGCAATTTTTTACAGTTTACATTGCGAGGGTCGTATTTTGCAAAGGCCCATGATTTAAAACCCGTAATCATTAACGAGAATTGAACCTGGGCAATCTCCTCTTTTTTAATATCTCCGTGGTCTTCTGCCGTTTGGGTTGCTTTCGCT
>DATBNI010000361.1:0-6678 GCA_036554425.1 Psychromonas sp. | reverse complement strand
CGACCAGCACCTTGCCTGGACCTTGAGAAGTGCACCTGAGGACGAAGATGCCTTCGCCCGAGAAGAAGCTGCGGAAGCCGCCGAACTTGGTGTCACAGGCCACGCCGGGCGTGGACGGGATGTTTATGCTTTTCGTATTATCGTCAAAGATCTTGACAGTTGTTATCGGGCTTTAGGTCAAGTACACCATCTTTATCAACCTAAATTAGGCCACTTTAAAGATTATATCGCGATACCTAAAGCCAATAGTTATCAATCAATACATACTACCCTGCTCACTCACCATGGCATAAATTTTGAAATTCAGATTCGTACTGAAGATATGGATGCCGTTGCTAAATATGGCATAGCGGCACATTGGAGTTATAAAGAAGGCAGTAATAATAATAACATGACCGCGCAGTTGCAAACCCGTAACTGGTTCCAGGGCCTGTCGGATCAGGAAGATCATACAACTAATTCAGTTTTGATGTTAGAGAATATAAAACAAGAGTTAGGTAAAAATGAAATACATGTTTTGACCCCGCAGGGTAAGATAATTGTCCTGCCGGCACATGCAACACCCGTTGATTTTGCCTATGCACTGCACACCAAAATAGGCCACAGATGTATAGGTGCAAAAGTGGATAATGAATTTTCCCTGCTGAGTAATAAATTGGAAAGCGGGCAAACCATTGAGATAATTACATCCGCTAAAGAAAAGCCCTGTGGCGAGTGGTTAAATTTTGTTGCCACCCATAAAGCGCGCCACAATATTCGCCAGTACCTGAAACAGTTACCTCAGGAGCATACAATACCAGAGGGCAGACGTTTATTAAAACAGGCACTGGGTAATACTAATTTAACCGATATTGCGCAAGAAAGTATCGATAAAGTCCTGACGGATCATCACCTCAAGGATTTTAACAGTCTATTAAATGAAATAGGCAGTGGCAAATTAATGAGCATTATTGTGGCGCGCCGTTTACGTGGCAATGCAGCTGAATTAACCGAATCTGAGCTCAAACAACAGAACCGCAGAAGTGCTATCAAAGGCACAGAAGGAATGATGGTTTCCTATGCAAAATGTTGCAAACCTCTACCGGGTGATGACGTTATTGCACATACTAGTCCGGGCAGAGGTTTGGTTGTTCATGCCAAACATTGCCATAATGTCGCTGGCTTTGAAGCTGAACTGGACAAATATATTCCCGTTGAGTGGGACATGAATTTCATGAATCAGTTTGAATACTCTACCGACCTGGTTGTCATGATGATTAACCATAAAGCAGGCCTTGCCCAGCTGTTTAACCTGATTGCCAAATGTAATGCGAATGTGATTGAGATACAAACGACGGAATTACCCGATCATCTCTATTCGATAAATTTAACCCTGGTGGTGATTAACCGGATCCATTTGTCCAAAGTAATGCGTCAAATTAAAAAACTACCCAGTGTTAAAAGCGTCAAACGCAGTCATCAAAAAGACAGATCAAAAAGGAGCATTAATTGAAATTTTTTAAACAGCTTTCACTATTATTAATCTCTCTCACATTTTTCGCCTGCAGCATAAAAACAGCAGAGCACATGGAATCGAAAAATAGCGCTTTCGCACTGATCCAAAAAAAATGGCAATTAGAGAGCATTGACGGTATCCCCGTTAGCGCGGAGACAGACTCAAGCCTGACGGTGGATGCACAGGGGCAGGCAACTGGGAAACTTGCCTGCAATAATTTTTTTGGCAGATTGGCACTCAAAGACAATACTCTTAAGATAGATGCTATGGGCAGCACTCGCATGCTTTGTCCCGGGGAAATGAATCAGGTGGAAAGAATCCTTTCCAGTGTGTTAAATGACTGGTCAGACATCCACTTAACAGATAACAGATTATCTCTTTCAGGTAAAAAACACCGCCTTAGCTATTACGCTGAGCGGTAAATTTGCTCAGCCCTCTGGGGATATTAACCCGATTGGCTTCTCGCAAGTCCCACCAAACGGGAAAACAGACGTTTTAGCAGGGGCGGGATTGAATCAGTTCCCCGTTCTTCAACCGCATTGGCAATCGCTAACCCTAACCCTGGTTTAGAATACTTATGAACCGCTTTATCAATAATTTTATTGGTCGTAATACGCCCTAAATCTTTTTCAGTATAGTTTGCCGCCTCAAGATAGACATCGGCGAAACCGTTATCAAAAAACAGGTGTTCAATATCCAATGCGGGTAACACCGAAAGACGGTTAACTAAAGAATACTTCACCAATAACATCTCTGCAACCCGTGCTGCATATTTTTGTCCTGCTGCATCACCGTCGGTTAAAACAGACCATTCAATGTGTAAATCCTGTGCCAATTTAATTAATGGCGCGACACCACATTGTGCAAACTCAATAATCTGTACGCCTTCGACAAAAAAATTATAACCGCATAAACGCGACAGCTCAGTCAATAACCAGGTTTCAGTTTCGCCTTCAACCAGCAACCAGGAACGGGCAAATAAACTCTGCGGTCTGGTCATGCGAACATGAAAGGCAATACGGCGTAAATCGTTCTGGGAAAAGTGCCTCGGGTTTAATGAATAACTGTGGGTCAAATCAGTACCACGTACTAAACGCTGGATACAACTTAAGGGCAGGAATGACAATAACTGACTTGAATTGGTACTGACCAATTTCTGCATAGGTAATAATGAAAAGAACCGCCAGGTGATGGCTAAATTAACCGGGTGAAGGTTATTTTCCGGCTCTTCAAGTAACAAAATAGGCGTCGCCCCGCGACGCAATAAGTGCTCGCCCCTGACCTCTAAAAACTCGCCAAGCACCAGCAGTAACATAGCCCGATCACTTTTATGGCCGGTTTTTAAGAGATCATTAAAATGCGTTAATGCCTGAAAAGAAAAAGGAAGTTTCCTCTTGCTATCATCCTGAGCATCTATTCGATGAAAATCAGATTGCCCATAATGCTTTAATAAATAATGATCAAAAAGATAAACTAAAGCTTGATAACCCATCTTCATTTCTGACTCGGATAATTGTTGAGATGAATTATTCAAGCGTTTGAAAATACGTTTTATTCTTGCCTCACAGGACGCCCTTTTGCTGCCGCTTTCAAGATCCGCACTGTCTTCTTCAGCGGCCATCACGGGCCGTTCACTGCCCATACGAAGAGCAGGAACGAAGGAGATGAATTCACTGACTAGATGAGCTAACACCTCTTTCTCGAATAACTTTTTTTGACCATGGTTATCTAAAAAATAACGTTGAGTGATAATATTACCGGATTCCGTCAGGCTGCCATCTATCTGGTAATGAATATAACTGACCCCGTCTTTGGGTGGATTCCAGACGGCAATGATACTTTTATATTGCCTTTGTAATGCCTCATCAGCCGTCTGCTCCTTAAAGCTAAAAACCAGATGGATCAACTTATTGCTGCTAAACTCAGGAATTGGAGGCTGGTGAAAATCATCACGCGTAAATTTATAGGATTTTTTCGTGCCCGATAAAAAAAGTGATAAAGCATCAAAAAGGCTGGACTTACCCCAACTGTTTTCACCAAGAAAAGCGCTCAGACTTTTAACATTAATCGACAAACGATTAATGCCGCGAAACCCGACCACCTCTATTTGATCTAACAGCATAATTATTCCTTTAAATTAAGCCCTACTTTAAAAATATCAGAACTCCCCCATAAGGCAAATCCTAATATAAAGATTAAAAAATATAAGACGCTTCAACTTACAAACAAAAAAATTATTTTTTGACTATTTAAAGCTTTTAATTTGACTTAAATGTTAGTAGAATATTCATACAATAACCCTCTAAAAAAAAGGTTATTGTGTGCCAGCAAGATTAACGCTATAGACCTTTTCATGGATAGAAAAAGAGATCGAAAAATAAAATTATCGTTGGTCTGACCTTTTTATTCATTAAAACCGGGATCTTATAAAATGCCTAATATACATAGCCTCAAGCAATTACCAAGTCAGTATGCCATTGATTTAATCTCCGATTATCACGATGAGCTTCAACACAACAAGCTCAATTATCAGCAGTTACTGGGGAAATTAAAAAAAGATCTGTGCAGATCAGGTTTTATGCTCAATGCGGATAATCACATCTGGATGTTAACCACAGGCAATGATTATTTAAACAATCCAAAATTATTTAGCTATGCCCCGCTTACCTGTATCTGCACGGTTTTAAGTGAAGTATTTAAAGAGGATGATTTAGCTGAGCTGGCAACAAAATTACCGGCGAGCGTTTTAAAACCAGCCCTCATCAGACTTAATGAATTTAAATTACATTAAATTCATTAAGATCCGCTGCAAGTGGATTTTTGCATCTTGTTGCCGTAACTGTTTTATTTATAACTGCTCGGCATATTGTTTAATTAAGGTTAAAAACTCGGCACCGTATTTATTAAGCTTAATTTGGCCAACACCGCTGATATTCAAAAATTGGGACTCGGTTGTTGGCATTATTTCGCTCATTTCAGACAGAGAAACATCGCTGAAAATAATATAAGGCGGCAAATCTTGACGATCTGCAATTTTTTTGCGTAATTGTCGTAATTTAGCAAAGAGCTTATTATCTGAAAAACTCGATAGAATGCGCTTCTTGTCTTTAGGTTTAACCAGTTTTAAACGCGGGATGGCTAAATAAAGGGGTTGTTCCGCTTTTAAAACGGGCCTTGCGGCCGGAGTTAACTGCAGGGCAGAACCTCGGGTTAAATTTTGCATCAGCAGACCACAATGGATCAACTGCCTTAAAAGGCTTAACCAGTACTCAGTGGGTTGATCCTTGCCAATTGCAAAAGTAGACAGCTTATCATGACCTAAACTCTTAACCCGTGCAGTTTGAGCACCTTTTAGCACTTCCACTACATAATTCATGCCAAAATGTTGTCCGGTACGATAGACGCAGGAAAGAATCTTTTGCGCATCTTCAGTCGCATCATAACTTTTCGGAGGATCCAGGCAGATATCACAGTTACCACAGCTTGTATGGCTATATTCCCCAAAATAATTAAGTAATACCTGACGCCGACAGGTCTGCGCCTCCGCAAATGCCACCATGGTATTTAATTTATGTAATTCAATACGTTGTTGTTGTTCATTTGCATTTCTTTCGAGCAGTGCGCGCACCCGGCCGGAATCAGCAGGGTCATAAAATAACATCGCCTGCGCAGGTAAACCGTCGCGTCCGGCACGGCCTGTTTCCTGATAATAGGATTCAATATTTTTAGGTATTTCATAATGCACAACAAAACGCACATTGGGTTTATCAATGCCCATGCCAAATGCGACGGTAGCAACAACAATATCCACTTTATCTTTGATGAAGAGATCCTGCACCGCCTGGCGCTCTTCAAGCATCATTCCCGCATGATAACAACGCACAGACAGCCCTTTTATGCGCAGTTTTTCTGCCAGCTCTTCAGTGCGTCGCCGGCTGGTGCAATAAATAATACCACTTTCATTTTTATGCTCGTCTAAATAATTAGCTAACTGATTTAACGGCCGGTATTTTTCAATTAAAAGATATTCAATATTAGGGCGATCAAAACTATGAATAGCAATTAAGGGGTCATTAAACTGCAAACGAGCCAAGATATCCTGCTGAGTGGCATAATCTGCTGTTGCCGTTAGCGCGGCGAGTGGAATATCAGGAAAGCGCTGTTTTAATTGTCCGAGTAATGCATATTCAGGCCGGAAATCATGGCCCCACTGAGAAATACAGTGGGCTTCATCAATGGCAAACAAATTGATTGGCAGGTTATCCAGGCGGCGAATAAAGTCCGGCCGCAGCAAACGCTCGGGCGCAATATAAACAAGCTTTAACTGCCCGCTGTGCATGTCATTAATAATTTGATTTTGCTGCTGATAAGAGAGGCTGGAATTTAAATAGGCGGCTGCGACTCCGCAGGCTCGCAGGGTATCAACCTGATCCTTCATTAAAGAGATCAAGGGTGAAATAACAAAACAGATACCCGGCCTGACTAATGCGGGGATCTGGAAACAAAGACTTTTCCCTCCCCCGGTTGGCATAACCACTAAGGCATCACGGCCTTCGCAAAGCTGATTAATAATCAGTTCTTGCCCTTCGCGAAACTCATTGTAACCAAAGACATCGAGTAAGATCTGTTTGGCGTTATCGGAGCTTGATTGAGTCACTATGCTGCTGCCTGAATTGAAGGAATTAGGTTATACCCAAATTACTGAAGATGCATCTTCAAGTGGTTTGGGTAAGAAGCGCACAGTGTAATTCAGACAGCCGGAAAAATCAGCTTAATAAGTCGCGGGAAGTCATCACAGTGCAATTTATAAAGCAGAAAAATCACGGCTGAAAGTCTCTACCTTGGACCAATCCGTTAATTCAATATCCTGACTGCTATCGGTACTGCCTCCGGTTATTTTCATGATCAGTTGAATAATCAAGGTTTGCCACCAATTATAACGAGAGTAGAGCAGAGCCCCTGCAAATACCCCTTTTAAACGCGGCTGCCATTGGGATAATTGATCAAACTTCGCCATATAAGCATTATTGGCCGGGATGGCTTTTTCCGGGTTACGCGCCGTTAAACAGACGACAAAAAACGCATTAGGTAATAAATCCAATTGGGTTTTATGCTGATTAACAAAATCCAGCAAATTTTTGCGGAAGTTGCCATAACGAACCGAACCACCAATTAACACTTTG
>DATBNI010000355.1:0-2264 GCA_036554425.1 Psychromonas sp. | reverse complement strand
TGCTAAACGTCATGTTTTATAAAATGTCTTTGCCAAAGAAGCATCAGCTGATTTTGATTCGATTGTTTTTTCTTCTGTTTCTCTCTGCATCTATGGCTCTATCTGCGCAGGAAAAATCATTACAGATCAATCAAAGCGACAAATCGCTTATCTCTTACCGGACTATTTTACAGCAAACAGACAAAGCGCTTTTATGGTTTGTATCCGGAAAATTAAGCTTATCGGGTCTGAGCTTAGAGAGTCTACTGGCTGATTTAGGCTGGTTTTATCCGCCTGAGGTTAATAAAACCTCAGAGGCTCAGCAGTATGATTTTGTTTTAACCACCGGATTGTTAAGATTAATTAAACAAGATAGTTCATACGGCAGTTTGGCAAGTGGCAGCGCAGAGTCAGTCTTAATAAATGCGATTAATAAAGGGGAGACAGGGCAGCTGTTATTTTCTTTGATTCCCCAATACGAACAGGTAGGTAAGCTGAGAAAGGCCATTGTTTATTACCGCTTATTATCCGCTTATCCCTGGCCAGCATTGGATGTTAATTTTCAACCCAAACTGGGGCAGAGCCATCATAAAATAAAAGCCATTAGAGATATTTTGACCCTTCTTGGGGATCTGCCGCAAAAGATGCAAACCCCATATCGCCGCGATATTTTTGATTCTGTGGTGGTTAATGCGTTGGAAAAATTTCAGTTGCGCCACGGTTTAAGCGTTGACGGAAAGTTAGGGCCTGATACCTATGCCGCGTTACAGGTCTCACCAGAGCAGCGCATTAAACAGTTACAGGTTAATTTAGGGCGCTGGTTTACCCTGCCGAGACAGCCCGATAAATATCTACTGGTAAATATACCCGGTTATCAATTATCGGTAATAGAGTACGGACGGCAGGTATTAAAGATGAAAGTAATAGTCGGTGATAAATATAATCAAACGCCGCTAATGATCACAAAAATTAATCAGATAACCCTTAATCCGACCTGGACACCCACAGCTAATATTATTAGAAATGAATTAATCCCTGAGTATAAAAAAAATCATTTATCGTTAAAGCGCAAAAAATTTCAGCTGGTGAAAGGCACTAGACAGGAGCCGCAGTACAGAGAGATTGACCGGGCAAATATGGACCTGCCTGAGCTGCTGAAATCCTACCGCCTGGTACAGGCGCCCGGGGTAAATAATGCCTTAGGTAATTACCGATTTAATATACCCAATAATCAGTCTATATACTTGCATGATACCCCTGTTAAATCCTTATTTCAGAGGGATTTCAGGGCACTAAGTCATGGTTGTGTGCGCTTGGAGGATGCCGGTTTGTTGGCAAAATACCTGTTGCGTTTTGAAGGTAATAAAAGTGAACAAAAAATGCTGGCAGCGCTTAATACCGGAAACACCCAATATTTATCTTTAAATAATAGTCTGCCTGTTTATATTACTTATCAGACCTCCTGGTTTAACCAGCAGGGAGTATTACATTTCTCTGCCGATATTTATGGACTGGATCATCAGCCTGTCAATCTCGCACAATTTCAGACTCTGAGTGCAATCTAGCTACCTCTTTCACATCGACAGTTCTGCTCATTTTTATCCGCCTTAAGCCGCCATCGCTCCTAATAGCAATCCTAATTAATATTAGGAGCTGTTTGGGAAAGTGCGGCTTAAGGCGCGATTTCGGCTCTGCGCTGTTACATCCTCACTTGCAAAGATAAAAAACTGCCTGTCAGTTTTTCGGATTGCTGTCAGCTGCTTTGAGCATCATTATTATGAATAATGACAACACAATTTAGCTGCACTATCAATGACCTGCCTGAAAATAATCAGCCTAGTTTATCAGGTTTTTATCTTCCAAAATGAACGCTTTGACAGCAAATAGATAGTCCCCGCGCAATTTCAGACTAGAGAAGGCAATTGGGTGATAACGCATTCAAATAACTGCATCTAACCTTAATTATGTTGATAGGTTAACTTATTATCTTATCAGCACAGTCGATGTATCAATTGATACAGGGCAAGGTCTCAGTAGATACAAGTGATGGATTACGTTGAATTAAATGCAGGGACTGCTACCTATATTACCTTGTTTAAATTTTATAATAGGAGTGGTTTACCATGTTAAATATTAAAGGTTTATTAACTGAGTTTGTACAAGATGAAAGCGGTTTGACTGCGGTGGAATATGCTATTTCAGGCAATGCTGAGTTAACAACTCGTAACCAAATGATGTTTTCTGAAATTGACGATTTAAAAACAGGGACGGATGCAATCGAAGAA
>DATBNI010000334.1:0-3170 GCA_036554425.1 Psychromonas sp. | reverse complement strand
GAGGGTCGGCAGATGTCCCGACTCGATGGCACGGGCCACGACAACGGTGACATCGAGTGTCTCCGGCTGGTGTCCCATCCAGCGGTAGTCGGCCAGGTGTGCCGAGCAACCCGCCGAGGTTGCCACGACGAAGTCGAAGCCACCGAAGGCATCGGCGTTTTGTTCCATGTAACGCTCAGCCGCATCGGCCTTTCCGTCGTGGGCGCCATCCATAGAAAATAGCGGTTATTGAGTAATAGCCATAAACAATCGTCACTCTCTGCTAATCTGTAACAGTCTTTTTCCAGATTTGGGTCTAATTGAATGCGCATTTTCTTCCTAATTAATAGTTTATTACCGGTTTTCATCAAATCATCTGTTTTAATGTCAGCTTAATTTAATCCGCTATAAGCCCTTTTTTTGCTTAGTATACTTGGATCCCAAATTACTTGAAGATCCGGAAATCAGCAAGACCTTTGGCTATAGATAAACATTTATTGGTCATGCTGCGCAGAAAAAAAGTTTAAAATCTATGATTCACTTCTTTGATCCGTTGTAATTGGATAAGATGATCAGAAAGCAAACATAATTTGATGCTTGCAGCTTTTACTCTAATTTATTACACAAGGAAATCGCGATGAAGTTTAGCCCGTGCACAGATAATTGCACTAAAGATGGTACGCATTGCCAGGGATGCGGACGCAGCCATCAAGAAATTCAATCCATGTCTGCCATTGGAGTGCAATTACTTAATCACCTGATTGAATATGACTATGATGATCCCGAGGTATTTCTGGAGATTGTCACTAATAAAGCATTACAGCGGCTGCAAAAACACCAACAAAAAAAGTGTAAATAAAATGGCTAAAAATCACCAGAAAACTATTTCTCCGGAAACACAAGATGAAGCAATGACCTTTGCCAAAAAGACAAATAAGCCGGGGCAAAACAAAGAGCAGACTCGCTTAATTGCCTTAGGCATTCAAAAAGGGATTGCTGAATATAAAAAAAATGCTAAAAGTAAACAGCGCGAAGCCGATAAAGCCAGTAAGAAAAAGAAAAGTCAGCAAACACTTACAACGGAAGACGTACAATCACAAGTTGTCATAACGCCTTCTTATCCTCGTTTGCCTTGGGTTTTGCTGCTGCTTAGTTGGGCAGCGATTGCTGTTTATTTTATAACAAGGCATTAAATAAAAACTCTCTGGTTAAAAAGTGAGTTATCTTCTACCAATAAAATTTATATTAAAAATAGTAAAGGAATCAAAATGGTCACAGTTATTGTAAATGGTGCAAAAGGGCGTATGGGCAGTGAAGCTGTTAATGCAATAAATAACGATCCGGCACTGCAATTGGTTGGTCAGTGTGATGTGGGTGATGACTTAACTCAGCTTATTATCGATTCTGGTGCGCAGGTAGTGGTTGACTTAACCGCGGCTTCCGCTGGTTTTAATAATACCAAAATTATTTTAAATGCAGGTGCCCGGCCTGTTGTGGGTACAAGCGGTTTTCAAGTTGAACAGGTAAAAGAACTGCAGGCATTAGCGGCGGATAAAAACTTGGGCGGCTTAATTGCGCCTAACTTCTCGGTGGGCGCGGTATTGATGATGAAATTTGCTGCTGAGGCGGCCAAATATCTGCCCGATGCGGAAATTATCGAAGCGCACAGTACGCAAAAAGAAGAGAGCCCGTCAGGCACAGGTATCCGCACCGCAGAATTAATCGCACAGGCGCGCACTAAAAACGCCCTGGCCTTTAACGATAAAGAGCTAATTGCGGGGGCGCGCGGGGCCGAGCTGCATGGTGTGAAACTGCATTCTATCCGTTTACCCGGGGTGGTTGCACAACAAACGGTTTTCTTTGGCGGTTTAAGTGAAACCTTAAAGATAGAGCATAACTCTGTGCATCGGGAATCATTTATGCCGGGTATTTGTCTGGCCTGCAGGCAGGTCGTAAAACGTAATGAATTAGTTTACGGCTTAGAGCATTTGATGGATTAGTTTATTCTTAACCTTAATTTACTGAAATATTCGCCGGATTATTTCAGTAAATTAATTGGCGTTAATGCACGGCAGAAAGTTATAAATTGAACTTTTATCTTAATCAGCAATCATATCAATACTTTGATTATTATATTGCCGTGCTTACATCCCCAGCAGAGTTAAAAATGACTTTAAAAAACAAATTACGAAATTTTGATCAATTTCGCCGTACTAAAACGCCCAGCCTTGAAACCGCATTTTATCGACTTTTCAGTAATACAGCTAGTTTAGAAAAGCTGAAATTAGCCAAAGATGAAGTAAAACATATACTCCTGATTCGTAATAATAAGCGTATTGGCAACATCTATTTTTTATTACCTTTTGTCCGCCAGGTTCGTGCCGCCTATCCCGATGCACGTATCGATATGATGCTCAATGAACCGTGGCAAAGTCATGTTTTCAATAACTTAGGTATCAACCAGTTTCATTATTCTCATTTTTCATTCCCGGGGATTTTTAAGTTTTTAAAGAAAATTAAAGAATTACGGAAAGTCACCTACGATATGATTTTGCTTCCCCGGACCTCCGCTGGCGACACCCTTATAACGGCGCTCTTAGATGGACGAAATAAAGTTTCAAGCCATCATCCTCAGCGTAATATAATTTGTAGACACTCCGTCCTCATAGAGCACCGGAGAAAGCATGCTTCTCTTGGTCCTTTGTCTATTTTGGAGGGGTTAGGTCATACCCTAGTTGAGCCTCTTTTGCACACTTTAGCATTTACCCAGGAGGAGCTGGACAGCGGGCTGCAGGCCAGTCGGGCACTGCGTAATAAGCCGGAGCGTGTAACTATTGCCTATTTTAGAGGTGCGCGCGGGAATAAATTATTATCTGAAAAAACCTGGTTAACTATTTTATCAAAATTTGAAATAGCGACAAATCAACAGGTTCAGTGGGTAGAGATTTTATGTCCGGATATCAGCAGTCCAATAAAAACGGGCGTAACAACCTTTCAGAGCAGCGATCTACGCCACCTTGCTTCTGTGCTTAAACATTTAGATGCCTTTATCTGCAGCGATACTGGGCCGCTGCATTTAGCGGACGCTGCAGGAGCAAGCTGCATTGGTTTATACAGCCACACTGATCCAGGCAGTTTTGGGGTGATTGGTGAAAATGCGATTAACGTTGTGGACATAGAAAACCTGGACG
>DATBNI010000316.1:0-2848 GCA_036554425.1 Psychromonas sp. | reverse complement strand
GTACCTATACGTAAGCCGGAAGTCACAAAAGGAGAGCGCGGATCATTTGGCACAGAGTTTTTGTTAACCGTAATATGCGCATTACCTAAAGCGGCATCTGCTTCTTTACCGGTAATATCCTGAGCGATTAAATCAACCAGGAATAAATGGTTTTCAGTGCCGCCGGAAACGATTTTGTAACCACGCTCCAGGAATGTTTTAACCATGGCTTTAGCATTATCTAAAACCTGCTGCTGATAAACAGCAAATTCAGGCTCAGCACACTCTTTAAATGCAACAGCTTTAGCTGCAATCACATGCATTAGCGGACCACCTTGCTGGCCGGGAAAGACTGCTGAGTTTAATTTTTTCTCAATAGCTTCATTCGCTTTGGCAAGGATCAGGCCGCCGCGCGGGCCGCCTAATGTTTTATGCGTTGTGGTAGTAACCACATCTGCAAAAGGCACAGGGTTAGGGTAAAGACCCGCAGCCACTAATCCGGCAACGTGGGCCATATCAACAAACAGATAAGCGCCTACTTTGTCCGCGATTTCGCGAAATTTAGCCCAATCAACGATACCCGAATAAGCAGAGAAACCTGCGATAATCATGGTTGGTTTATGCTCGACAGCAAGACGCTCAATTTCAGCGTAATCTAAGATGCCGGTTTCAGGGGTGATCCCGTATTGAACGGCATTGTACATTTTACCGGAAAAACTAACGTGAGAACCGTGGGTTAAATGTCCGCCATGAGCAAGACTCATGCCCAGGATAGTATCACCAGGCGCACAAAGCGCCTGATAAACTGAAGCATTAGCTTGTGAACCAGAATGAGGCTGGACGTTTGCATAATCAGCACCAAATAAAGATTTAGCACGTTCGATTGCTAAAGATTCTGCAACATCAACGTATTCACAACCGCCGTAATAACGTTTACCCGGGTAACCTTCCGCGTATTTATTGGTTAACTGGCTGCCTTGCGCTTCCATTACACGAGGACTGGTGTAGTTTTCTGATGCAATCAGTTCAATATGGTCTTCTTGGCGCTGAACTTCATCAGTTATTGACTGCCACAATTCTGGATCATAATCGGCAATATTCATATCACGGTTAAACATGCATAACTCCTGCTAGGTCTGGTTTCAAATAGGCTTATTTCTTGATGTAGCGCATTTTACGCAATCTTTACCCCGTTGCATAGCGTAAACAAATGAATAATTTTAGGATTTAAAATGAGAAAAGCGCATTTTGCCCCAGATACCCGCATTTTATCCTTAGCCAAGCTGTTTTATTTTCCGCGACTTTGCCCTATCATTCTATCCAGTCTTTTTCTTTCATTTCATAAGGGCAGTCATTCATGGCACAGTTTATATACACGATGGACCAGGTGAGCAAGGTCGTTCCACCCAAGCGTACTATTTTAAAGGATATCTCCCTGAGTTTTTTCCCGGGCGCAAAAATTGGCGTATTAGGGTTGAACGGCTCTGGTAAATCGACCTTATTACGCATTATGGCCGGTCTGGATAAAGATTTTGCAGGCGAAGCCCGGCCTTTATCGGGTACCAAAATTGGTTATTTAGCGCAGGAGCCGGTATTAGATCTGGATAAAAACGTCCGGGAAATAATCGAAGAAGCGGTCAGTGAAGTTAAAAATGCGTTAACAGACTTGGATGCGCTTTACGCCGCCTACGCAGAGCCCGACGCGGACTTTGATGCGCTGGCAAAACGCCAGGGTGAGCTCGAAGCCATTATTCAGGCACATGACGGACATAACCTAGACAACCAGCTGGAGCGTGCCGCAGATGCATTGCGCCTGCCGGCCTGGGATGCAAAAATTTCCATCCTTTCAGGGGGTGAGCGCCGCCGCGTGGCATTGTGCCGCCTGCTGCTCGAAAAGCCGGATATGCTATTACTGGATGAGCCGACCAACCATTTGGATGCAGAATCCGTTGCCTGGTTAGAGCGTTTCCTGCATGACTATGAAGGCACAGTAGTGGCCATTACCCATGACAGATATTTCCTGGATAATGTTGCCGGCTGGATTTTAGAATTGGACCGGGGTTACGGTATTCCATGGGAAGGCAACTACTCATCATGGCTGGAGCAGAAAGATGCGCGCTTAAAACAGGAAGCCTCTCAGGAGAAAGCCCGTCAACGCCAGATTGAGCAGGAACTGGAATGGGTTCGTTCCAACGCCAAAGGCCGTCAGTCTAAAAGCAAATCGCGTTTATCCCGCTTTGAAGAGCTCAACAATCAGGACTTCCAAAAACGTAACGAAACCAATGAGCTGTTTATTCCCACGGGTCAGCGTTTGGGCGATCAGGTAATAGATGTTAATCACCTGCGCAAATCCTTTGACGGCCGGGTGTTAATTGATGATTTAAGCTTCAGCATTCCCAAAGGCGCAATAGTCGGCATTATCGGTGCTAACGGTGCCGGTAAATCCACCCTGTTTAAAATGTTGTCAGGCGTTGAAAAACCCGATTCAGGTGAAATTATCATAGGCCAAAGTGTGCAGCTCGCCAGTGTCGATCAGTTCCGTGACCATATGGATGATAAGGTCAGCGTTTTTCAGGAAGTCTCGGGTGGCAGCGATATTATTAAAATCGGTAATATCGAAATTCCAAGCCGGGCCTACCTGGGGCGCTTCAACTTTAAAGGGGGAGATCAGCAGAAGATTGTCGGGGATTTATCCGGCGGTGAGCGCGGCCGTTTACACCTGGCCAAATTACTTAAATCCGGCGGCAACGTCTTATTGCTCGATGAGCCCACTAACGATCTCGATATAGAAACACTGCGCGCCCTGGAAAACGCCCTGCTCGGTTTTGCCGGTTGCGTGATGGTTATTTCCCATGATCGCTGGTTTTTA